>CAYGTG010000101.1:0-13537 GCA_964352485.1 uncultured Nannocystaceae bacterium
GCTGGGGCCCTGAAGGGCCTCCACATCCGACTCGCTCCCCAGCGCGACGATGATTCCGTCGGTGATCGCGATGGCGCTCGCCCGGGGCTGCGCCGAGTCGAGGGTCCAGATGTCACCCCCGCGGACGATCATCGAGGCGGATTCCCGCCCTGATGGGCGAGGCTGCGCCGGCTCGAGGGCCGAGGGTTGCGTGGAACGACGACAGCCGGCGAGCGGAGTCGACAGCAGCATCGCGAGCATCGATCGACGGGTGGGACGCACGACCCGGATGCTAGAGCACACGGTGCTGTCGCGCCATGCGGTGGTCTCGGGCCGGACTTGACCCGCGAAGGCGCGACGGTCACCCTTGAGGGAGTTCGGTGGTTGGGTTTCGATGGATTTAAAACGACTGCCGCCGTCACTTCTCGTCGCGCTCGGCCTGACGGGCTGTGGGCCTGCGGTCGATGATGGGTCGACTGGCAAGGACTCCAGCGGCTCTCAGACCGACACCTCGGACTCGAGCGACACCGTCGGGCCCTGCCTGACGCCGTGGGAGTCCACCAGTGGTGCTATGGGGACGAGCTCGGTGGGACCGTGCTTGGGCATGGTGACGACCGGACCGATCCTCGATGTCGGCAGCACCGTCGGTCCGTGCCTGGCCCCACCGTTGCCCACGAGCAGCGGCACGGATACTGACACCGACACCTCCGGCGGTGACGATATGGAGTCGGGCACAACCGGCGGGGCGGACACTGGAGTCGGTCCGTGCCTGGTCCCGCCGAGTGCACCGCAAGACCCGGTGGGTGACCGTGGCGGGGCCTTCGGAGCACCTCCCGCGCAGGCTCGCTCCGTGATCCTCGAGCGGCTGCTTCAGGCGGGCGTCCTGCCGGACGACGTCGCCGACCGTTTGGCGCGCGTGGCTGAAGATACGAGCGACGATTCATAGGCAACGACCATGGACCTCAAACGCCTCCCTCCTTCATTACTCGTCGCCTTGGGACTCGCCGGATGCGGCGATGACAGCAAAGAGACCGTCAGCGCGTGTCTGGACGTGGGAGTGCAGACGGGGAGCACGGGGTCCGAGGGGACGACCACTGGGCCATGTTTGGATGTTGTGGGCTCGACCGTGGGGCCGTGCCTCGACATCGCACCGGGAACCACAACGACATCGACGACATCGACGACGGGGTCGGGCACGGGAACCAGTACGGGGGCTGATACCGACACGGGCACGGGCACGGGCACGGGCACGGGCACGGGCACGGGCACCGACACCAACACCGGGTCGGGGACGAGCACGGGGGGCGCGCGCGACGGTGGCCAATCTGCAGACCGGGAATCTGTGCTCGGACGCTTGCTCGACGCGGACATCTTGCCGCCCGACGTGGCCCAACGTCTCCGATCGAAGGACTGATCATGTCGGTCCTCGAAATCTCCGAGATCGAGTCCGACTCGCAGTCCCAGATCCCGCGACTGGACTTCGAACTCACCCCCGGCTGCGACCACAAATGTGCGCACTGCTACAACGTCTGGACCGCGGACGAGGGGGACCCACAAGCGGGCTATGACACTGGCGGCCAGCTGCGAACGCCCGAGTTCAAGGCGATGATGACGAGCATCGTCGGGCAGACGCAAGCGAAACACATCACGATCACCGGCGGCGAACCGCTCCTGCGCAAGGACGCCGTGGAGATCATCGAACACGCGTGCAGCAGCGTGGACGTTGTCACGCTGATCACCAACGGCAGTCACGTCGACCCGCAGACGGCAGCGCGCTTCGGCCGAGCCGGGTTGCGTCAGGTGCAGCTGACGCTGCTGGCAGGCGACCGAGCCGAGCACGACCGGCTCAAAGGCGCCGAGTGTTTCGACGACACGATTCGTGCGGCGGTGAATCTGACCGAGGCCGGGGTGCCGGTCCAGGTCTGCTTCGTCTCCATGCACGAGAACTGGCATCAGTTCGAACGCGTGATGGAGCTGTGTTTTGCGCTGGGGATCCGCGGGGTCTCCTACAACCGAATGTCGCCCACCGGAGGCGCCATTCACCACATTGCGCGCCTCATGCCGACCGTCGAGCAGATCGAGGCCAACCTCGACACGGCGGAGCGACTCGGCCGAGCCTGGGACATTTCCGTCTCGACTGCGATGCCAATCCCGCCGTGTCTGATCCGCATCGAGAGCTACAGTTGGGTGCGCTTTGGGTTTTGCAGCACCGGTTCGTCCTCACCCAACATCGTCATCGATGGAAAGGGCAACGTTCGCAGCTGCAACCTCGCCGGCGGCATCATGGGCAACGTGCTCGAGCAACCGTGGTCCGAGATCTATGCGGTGCCCTATCAACGCGAGTTCAAGCGCAACGTCCCGCAGATGTGTCGCGGGTGTGCGTACGAGACCTCGTGTCAGGGCGGCTGCAAGGAGAGTGGGTTCGCGACGTTTGGCGACCACGCGCATCCAGAGCCTTTGCTGTGGCTGGCTCAAAACCCCGACTGGCGTGAGCAGGTTGGCGAGCAGGTCGATCAGTCGATCATCCCGCTGCGTCGGCTGACGCGCCCATCGCGTCCGCGGAGCGGGGGAGCCACGGTTGGCGACGCGTGATCCGTGCGTCCTGCTGATCTCGCCGGGGATCATCAAGTGGACCGACATGGACTTTGGTTTGCCACACCTGGTGAGCATGGGCGGCTACGTGCAGCACCACACCGGGGTGCGCGTCGAGTTGCTCGATCTCAACTACGAAGGCGGTGACCACAAACAACTGCTCGAGACGATCGAGTCGCTCGGGCCGCACCTGGTCATTGGGCTCTCGACCTACTCCAGCTTCGACTACATGCGGGTGATGGCGCTGGCCCGGTTCCTGCGCCGCCGGTTCCCGAACACGCCGCTTGTCACGGGGGGCTATCACGCCAGTGCGCTGCCCACCGATGTGGTGTTCGAGGGCTCGCCCTTTGATGCGGTCATCGTCGGGGAGGGAGAGAAGCCGCTGCTTTCGATGGTGGAGTTGCTGCTCGGCGGCGGTCGCCTGGAGCAGCGGATCTGGGGGCCTGATCAGATTGCGGACCTCGACACGCTGCCGCCGTACCAATGGCAGCTGCTCGACCGGTACTGGCCCAGGGCGACCGACATCGGTCGCAAGTTCCAGATCTACCTGGCGCGCGGCTGCCCATATCACTGCACGTTCTGCATGGAGCGGGCGAAGAGTGGCTACAAGTGGCGGGCCTACTCTGCCGAGCGGGCTGTGTCTGAACTCGTTCGGCTCTCGCAGTGGACCGACCTGGAGAACTGGGTCATCAACATCGCCGACCCCTTGTTTGGCTTCAAGCGCAGCTGGAGGCGTGAGGTGCTCCAAGGCATCATCGACAACGACCTGCTGCCGCGGCAGTACTGGACGTTGACCCGCTCCGACGACCTCGATGATGAAGACGTGAGCCTGCTGGCCCGGGCTCGATTCTCGATCGGCATCGGTCTCGAGAGCGGCAGCCCGAAGATGCTCACCTTGATGCAGAAGGGCAACAAGCCCGATGCGTACCTCGCCGCGATGCAGCGGCTGGCTCGACTGAGCCGCAAGCACAAGCTGACCTGGGCTTCGAACGTGATCGTGGGCCACCCCGGTGAGTCCATCGAATCGATGCGGGAAACGCAGCGCTATCTGACCGAGCTGTTCACCTCGGCCAAAGAAACCTGCGGATGGTTGTCCATCGATGCGTTTCGCTTGTATCCGGGCGCGCAGGTACACGAGGCCATGGAAACCTACGGCCAGCTCCATGGCACCCGGTTTCACCATCCGCAGTGGTGGAAGAGCTGGTATCACGGAGCCTTCGCAGCCGAGCATATCGACCCGAGCCGTGAGGTGTCCTTTGAGGACCGGGTCGAGTTCATGCACGAGGCCTACGCGCCGCTGACCGCGGCGATTGCCGAGCGCTTCACGGGGCAGGGCCGCAGCGTGGACCGCGTGTTCCGCCGAAGCCTCAACGACCAAGCGCGGCAGATGAGTAACGCCAGCAAGGAGGCGACCCTGCAGCGCGCCGCGAGAGTCCGCGCGTTGGCCGAGCGTCGCGAAGGGGAGCAGGGGAGCGAAGCAACCATGGTTGCCCTGAGGTTTCCCATCGGCTTGCACCTCAAGGACCCTTGGGTCCGAGAACGAGAGGCGGCCGTGCGGCGGCTCCTCGATGAGGGGGTCCTGCGGACGGCGGACCTCGTCGAGGCGCTTCTGCAGGTCTCTCCACAGGCACACATGTCCCGTGATGCCGCGGCGATGCTGCTGGGCGATCAGCACGCAAGCACCGATGTGGAGGGAGAGCTCGCGATCTCGCTCAGCCTCCGCACCACCGCGATGGGCCTCGAGGCACTGGAACCTGCGCTTGGAGACCGAGTCGTCGACGTGACGGCGCGCAGTGGATATCTGGCGGCACTGCTCTCGCATCTCGTCGGCGAGCAGGGCGAGGTGTTGGCGATTCATCCCACAGGAGGGTCTGCCGACGAGGCGAGGGCATTCGCGAAGGGCTTGGAGTCGTATGGCAACGTCTTGGTCACCGAGGCCGAATCCGCCGGCGTGATGCTGGAGGGGACATGGGACGGGGCGTGGATCGGCGCCGCGCTGCCGCGGGTCCCCCAAGGCATTGCGGCGCACCTCACCGAGCCCGGCGGACGTCTCATCACCTTCATCGGGCCACGGTTCCGCCCCCAGGATCTCGTCGCGCTGACGCGGCACGGGGACCGGCTCGAGGAGCGCCGGGTCGCCCGGGTGGCTGTGCCGGTGCTCGCCGGTCCCGGCGGATGGATTCAGGCACCCCGGCCCGCGGTGACGCGTCCTTCGGCACGCCCGTGAGCATCACGTTCGTACGCTGGGACGAGGCGGCTCGGCTCTACGCCGTGCTGGCGCGTCTGGACCTGGGTGCCGATGCGGCCTCTCTTTACAATCCTCGGCTGCCCGCAGGCCCTTGGGTGCCGCCGCTGCTGGAGGCCTATCGCGCGGCACCGGGGCGGCTGGTGCTGCAGGGCGTTGGTCTGCTCGGCCGCGGGGATCTGTGCGCGCGCCTGCGCGACCAGCCACCGGCCGGGCTCGAGGATGCGAGCGGCCGCCGCCTGTGTGCTGCGACCGCAGACGGGCTCGACGCAACGACGAGCGAGCCGCTCCACTACGCCGAGGCGCCGCGCGAGATCGTCGAACCGCTTCAGGTCCTGCGCGCCGCGCTCTGGGAGCGTGTGGGCCCGCCGCCGGCGCTGGTGCTCGTGGACTGCCCGGCCCTGGGCGCAGCGGGTCGAGCGGTGACCGGGACGGAGGGCAGGGTGGTCGCCGTGTCCCTCGCGGAGCCGGCGGAGCATGTGCTCTGTCAGGTGCTGCACGAAGAAACCCATGCCGTGACGGACCCGCTCGTTCGCCGCTCGTGGCCTGCGGGTGGGGCGATCCGAGACACCGCGGTCGGCAGCCCGGGGTATGCGCGGCATCGGGCCCTCGAGACTGCGGCCGTCGAAGTCGGCGATGCGTTGATTGCCGCCCGCGCGCCGAAGTGGAGCGAAGCCTACGATCGATGGCGATCCCGATTTGGCGTGTAGCCGCAACCATGTCGACGTGTTGTTGCATCGGGCCGAGCGGCAACTGCGAAGCTGTCTGATCGACGAGGCCGGCTCGCGCGTCTGAGGCTATGCTGGCCCCATGCCCGAGCTCCCCGACGTGACGGTCTACGTGGAGCTGCTCCAGCGAAAGCTGATCGGGCACCGGTTGCGGGGCATCACCCTGCGCTCGGTGTCGCTGCTGCGCACGTTCGATCCCCCGCACTCGGCCGCGTACGGTACGCGGGTCCTCGGGGTGCAGCGACAGGGTAAGCGCATCGTGTTCGAATTCGAGGACCACCTGTTCTTCGTGCTGCATTTGATGCGGCTGGGTCGGCTGCGGTGGGCCGATCCCGACAAGAAGGCGAAGCATGCCGGCGGCAAGGTTCTCCATGCGGTGTTCGCGTTCGACTCGGGAACCCTGCACTTGGTGGAGATGGGCGCCAAGAAGCGGGCGAGCCTGCACGTCGTTCGGGGAGCCGATGCGCTCGCCGAGCATGACCGCGGCGGTCTCGAAGTGTTCGAGATCGATCTCGAGACGTTCGGCGAGCGGCTGCGTCGCAAGAACCACACGCTCAAGCGGGCGCTGACAGACCCGCGGATCTTCAGCGGTGTTGGCAACGCCTACAGTGACGAGATCCTGCATGCCGCCAGGCTCTCTCCGATCAAGCTCTCGCAGAAGCTCGATGACGATGAGGTCGAGCGCCTGTACCAAGCGACGCTCAGCACGCTGGCAGTGTGGACCGAGCGCCTGCGGGCCGAAGCGGCCACGACCGGCTGGCTCGAGAAGGTCACCGCGTTTCGTCCGGAGATGGCCGCCCACGGAAAACACGGGGAGGCGTGCCCGGCGTGCGGGGCCAAGATTCAGCGGATCAAGTACGCCAACCGCGAAACCAACTACTGCGCGGTGTGCCAGACCGCCGGCCGACCCCTGGCGGATCGGGCGCTGTCCCGGTTCCTGGGCAAGGACTGGCCCAAGACGCTGGAGGAGCTCGAAGAGCGTCGTGGTGGCCCGTGAGCGGGTGGCAGTCGTCCCGCTTTGCGCTACACATTCGTCGATGCGCGCACTTTCCGTGCTCTTGCTTCTGATCGCTGCCTGTGGAGGCGGCGCCGTATCGCCTGCGGCGCAGGCCAAGGCCGATGCGATCTGGAGCGAGCGCTGTGCAAACTGCCACGGACCGCGGGGCATGGGAGATGGACCCGGAGCGGCGGCCCTGCCGACCCGGCCCCGGGTGCTCGCCGACTCGGTGTGGCAGTCGCAGGTCACCGATGAGCATATCTCCACCGTGATCACCGACGGAGGCAAGGTGCTCGGTCTCGACGCCAACATGGCGGCAAACCCCGACCTCAAGGCCAAGCCCGAGGTGTTGCGCGGCCTGGTGCTCAAGGTCCGCTCGCTGACTCCGTAGCGCCCCGAACGGTCGGGCGTGGGGCTATAGTGCCGCGGTGTCCGCCTGGCTTCAGGCTCGCAGCACGGCCGTGCTGGCCGGGCTCGCGTTTCTTGGGTCACTTTGCTTTGGGCTGGCCTCGCCGCCGAGCTCGGTGCCCGCGATCGCCTGGTTGGGTTTCATCCCGTTGTTACTTGCGGCCGAAGGCGTGCAGGGACGTCGGGCGCGGGTCCAGTTCTTCGTCGGCTGGGTCGGGGGTCTGTGCACCGGCCTGGTGGGTTTCCCGTGGATCGGATACACACTCGAGCGGTTCGCGGAGTTCCCTGGGTGGCTCGCGGCGTTGGGCACGTTCACCTTCGCCGCGTACACGGCCATTCCCTACGGGCTGTGGCTGATCGCGTTGGCGAGAGGCCCGAAGGTGGGTCCGTGGAGGTTCCTTTGGGCGGGGACGGCCTGGGTCGGCCTCACCTCGCTGTGGCCCGCCATCTTCCCCTACACCCCCCTCATCGGCCTCTCGCAGCTGCCTCCATGGATTCAGGCCGCCGAGTTGGGCGGCGTTCCAGCGGTGGAGTGGATCGTGCTCGGGTTCGGCTACGCGGTCGTGGCAGCAGGCCTCGCTACAGCCCCGCGAGTCCGGATCGTTGCGCTGGGACTCGCGGTCGCGCTGCCCTGTGTGTCCTGGCTCGCCGGGACATGGCGTCTGGACAGTCTCGACGCCCAAGCCCAGGGGGCACCGGTGGTCCGCTTTGGCATCATTCAGCCGAACACCGCGTTGTTCGCCAACCAGCGCATCGACAAGATGAAGCGGCTTTGGGAGATGTCTGCCGCCGCGCAGCGCGAGGGAGCCCAAGTGATCGTGTGGCCCGAGGCGGGCATCTACCCCTGGGTGCAGGAGCGCCCGTTCCTCGAAGATGGCCGCGGGCTTCGCCGGGTGCTCGCGGCCCACACGTTGCCCACCATTCTCGGCGTCGCGACGCGCAAGACGGGCGACCCCTACGAGTGGAACACCGCGGTGGTCATGAACGCGCAGGGCAAGGTGGAGGGCAGCTTCGACAAGACGGTGCTCGTGCCGTTCGGCGAAGAGATCCCTCTGGTCGACCCCGACTGGGCTCGGTCGATCGTCCCTGCGATGTCCCACAACCACGCAGGGGAGGACCCCGCGAGGTTCCCGGTCGCGTTGGCGGACGGCTCGGCGACCTATGGGGCCGGTCCATTGATCTGCTACGAGGACATCTTTCCGAACTTCGCGCGCGCAGTGGCGGGTCAGGAGCGGGGCATCGAGTTCTTCGTCAACGTGACGATCGACACCTGGTTCGGGGACACCGCTGAGCCGTGGGAACACCTTGCCCTGGCGCAGTTCCGCAGCGTCGAGCACAGGATTCCGATGGTCCGAAGCGTGGCCGCCGGGGCGAGCTCGGTGATCGATCACGGGGGACGCCTGGTCGCCTCGATCCCGGTGACTGACCCGGCGCCGCTGCGGCCGGTGCCTCCGCAGCGGTTGGTGCACGACGTGGCGCTGCCGCGAAACACCGCGCGGGCACCCACCATCTACGCCCAAGGGGGCTGGCTGCTTGGCCTGCTGTGCTCGATCGCCACGGTGCTGGTGCCGCTTGCTGCCGTCGTGCGGAGCAAGTATCGTCCGCGCGCGAGCGACGCGACCGCCTGACGGTCCGCTGCGCAGCCCCGTGCCTCCATGCAAGCGCCACCGTCCAAGACCCAAAGTCGCGGCGCCTTCGGCTCCCGACTCGGCTTCATCCTCGCGGCCGCGGGCTCGGCGATCGGCCTGGGCAACATCTGGCGATTCCCGTACACGGCCGGCGAGAACGGTGGCGGCGCATTCGTGCTGCTGTACCTGGTCTTCGTCGTCGGTCTGGGCCTGCCCGTCCTGCTCGCCGAGCTGTCATTGGGTCGCGCGAGCAAGAGCAACCCCGTCGGTGCTTTCAAACGGTTCTTCCCCAAGACCCTGTGGCCCTACGTCGGCGGACTCGGCGTCCTGACCGGCTTTGGCATCCTGGCGTTTTACGTCGTCGTGGCCGGCTGGAGCCTGTCGTACCTGGGCCGTGCACTCACCGGCACGTTCGACGGAGCGATCACCGCCGAGGCGTCGGGGGCCTTGTTCACCTCGATCATCTCCAACCCCACCGAGACGGTGACGATGGCCGGGGTGTTCCTGGTGCTGACGGCCGTGGTCGTCCGTGCCGGGGTGGGTGGCGGCATTGAGCTCGCCTCCAAGATCCTGATGCCGGTGTTCCTCGTGCTGCTGCTGGTGCTGGCCGGGCGCTCGCTGACCTTGCCCGGTGCCGACGAGGGCATCGCGTTTCTGTTCGGGACCGACTTCAGCAAGCTCACCGGGCAAGGCGTGATGAGTGCGCTCGGTCAGGCGCTGTTCAGCCTCAGCCTTGGAATGGGCGCGATGATCACGTACGGCTCGTACCTGCCCAACAAGGAGAACCTGCCCGTGGCCGGTGCCGCCGTTGCGTTCTTCGACACGGCGATCGCCTTGCTCGGCGGGCTCATCATCTTTCCGGCGCTGTTCAGTCAAGGTGTCGCTCCCGACGAGGGCCCGGGTCTGGTGTTCGTCGTCTTACCCACGATTTTTCACTCGCTGCCGATGGGGCACCTGTTCGCCATCGCGTTCTACGGCCTGCTGTCGATCGCGGCCCTCACCTCGACCATCAGCCTGATGGAGGTGGTCGTCGCCTACTTCGTCGACGAGCGCGGGTGGACCCGCAACAAGTCGGTGCTGGTGCTCGTACCGGCGACGCTGCTGCTTGCGGTCCCGTCATCGCTCTCCCAGGGGGGACTGGAATTTTTCACGGACTTCATCGGCGGCAAGGGATTCCTCGACACCCAAGACATCTTGTTCGGCAACATCTCGCTGTCGGTGGGTGCGCTGCTGATCTCGATCTTCGTCGGCTGGAAATGGGGCGCCAAGGAGGCCCTCGAGGAGATGGACAACTTCGCGTTGGGCGCGGTCTGGTCGGTCTTGATCCGGTTCGCGGCTCCGATTGCGGTCGGTGCGGTGCTGGTGACCTTCGTCGTCGGATTGTTCGGCGAGTGAACGTCGTCCTTCTCGACCCCGCCGAGGTGCGCCCCGACGGCGGCGCTTCGCTACAGGGTCGCCGGGCGGAGCACGTCGCCAAGGTCCTGGGCAAGGCGCCCGGCGATACGCTTGCCGTTGGGGTTCGCGGGGGTAAGCTGGGCTCGGCCCAGGTGGTCTCGAGCACCAAGCAGGCGCTCGAGCTGGCGGCCTGTGTCTTCGACCGCGACCCGCCGCCCAAGCGGCCGATTACGCTCGTGCTCGCGCTGCCGCGTCCACCGGTGTTTCGCCGGCTCCTTCAGCACGTCACCGCGCTCGGCATCGAGCGGCTCGTTCTGCTGCACACGCGCCGGGTCGAGAAGAGCTACTGGATGAGCCCCTCGCTGGAGCCCGAGGCGATCGATGCCCAGCTTCAACTCGGCCTGGAGCAGGCCGTGGACACCGTCGTGCCCCACGTCGAGCGGGCGCGAGGGTTCAAGGCGTTTGTGGACGAGCGACTGCCCGAGCTCGCCACCATAGCCCGCCTGTTGGTCGCGCATCCGGGTCCGTTCCCGCCGTGCCCGGTCGACCTTTCTGGCCCCGTGGCGTTGCTGGTCGGCCCGGAGGGGGGATTCATCCCCTACGAGATCGAGCGCCTGACCGATGCCGGTGCGCAGGGGGTCTCCTTGGGTCCCCGCATTCTTCGGGTCGAGACCGCGACGCTGGCCTTGTTGGGCCGACTCGGCGGTTGAGAACAACGCACAGGCCGAAACGCTGCTCCACGAGGGCTCAACGGTCGACGGGTTCCCTGGCGCCGTGTATGAGGTCCCCGATGGTTCAGCTGATCGTCACGCATCCGGGCGGTGCCCACAAGGACGACCTTCTCGCAGCGTGCGTGCTCGCGGCTCAGCATGGCGCGCCGATCGAGCGGCGAGACCCAACGCCCGAAGAGCTGGCGGATGCCGGTGTCGCGGTTCTCGACATCGGTGGGCGGCACGAACCCGAGCGGATGAACTTCGATCATCACCACTTTGACCGCGAGCATCCGCCGACCTGCGCGCTCAGTTTGGTGCTGCAGGCCCAAGGACTGTACGAAGATGCGAAGCTCTTTTGCGACTGGCTGGAGCCCGCGGAGTGGTTCGACAGTCGCGGACCGAACAAGACCGCGAAGTGGCTCGAGGTTCCTCGCAAGGCGATCTCACAGCTGAACTCTCCCATCGACATGACCCTGCTGCGCCGGTTCGCCGGGCAGCCGCGCCACGAACCCGGGCAGCCGCTGTACGCGTACATGCAGATGGTGGGGCAGGACCTGCTCGCCTATCTCTCCACGGTTCGGACACGGATCGCGTTCGTGCGGGACCACGGCATTCGCTGGCAGGTGTTGGCCGGGGACGACACGATCGAAGTGGTGTTTCTCCCGCGAACACAGCCGCCTTCGGACGAGCCGAGCGCCGCCGCCAAGGCCTACGTTCGGGCTGAGGGGCTTGAGAACACCGTGGCTGCGATCGTCTACCCGGATCGTCGCGGTGAGGGCTATGGCATTGCGCGCTACGAAGACCACCCGCGGCTCGATTTCAGTCGGGTCCAGGCCGAGGACGACGTGCACTTCGCCCACAAGAGCGGATTCATGTGCAAAGTGACGGCCACGGCGCCGGAGCGTCTGCAGGCGCTCGTGGCCGCGGCCTGGTGCTGAGCGGAGATCCTCGGCGCGTGCTGCAAGGTGCTACAACCGCTCCCATGACGCGTTGGCTGCGTTGGTTCCTGCTGCTTGCGCCCACCGCTTGTTTTGCCGGTGATGGCACGCTGGGCGCCGCGTGCGAGCGGGACGACGACTGCGGAGCCGAGCAAAGCTGTCAGCGCCAGATCTGTAGTCTGTGCGGCGACGGCGTGGCGCAGGCCGGTGAGCTGTGCTTTGAAGGCCCGCAAGCGAGTGAGGCCCAACCTGCCGGCGCCGTATCGCTAGCGCTGCTCGATGTCGATGGCGACGGCGCCGCGGACTTGCTCTGGCCCGCGCCCGGCGGCCTTGCGGTCGCGACCGCCTCTGCCGATGGCTTCGCTCCCGCGCAGGAGCGGCCGTTCGACGTCACGGCGGTGTGGTCGGGGGATGTCGAGGGCGACGGTCTTGCGGAGCTTCTGACCCGCAATGCGAGCGGGGGGGCCGCGCTGTGGCGCCCGGACGCATCCGGAGCGCTGCTCGAAGTTTCCGGCATCGACCTCGAGCCCCTGCGGGGCGTGACCGAGGCGGTCATGCATCCCGACTTCGGCATCGTGGGCCAGCTCGGCAACGCTCTGGTTCGCGTCGGCGTGGAGCGAGAGCCGGCCTCGGTCGTGCTCGAGGGGGACATCAGCCATCTTCGCGCGGCGCCTTCGCTCAGTGACGGTGCGTCGTTCGACGTACTCGCGGTCACCGACGGCCAGGCTTTCGTTCCGGTCCTCGCCGTGCAAAGCGGGCTCGAGATTCAGCCTGCAGTCTCGCTTCCGCACGCCGTCCTCGACGTCGCCACGACCCGATGGAACGGGGACGCGTTCGGGGATGCGGCCGTGTTGTACGAGACCGGCGAGGTTCAAGTCTGGCTGGGAACCGGTGCCGGGGGCTTCGTCGAGGGGCCCCGCGGATCCGCAGCGCTTTCCAGCGAACACATCGCGGTCTTCGACGCGAATGCCGATCGCCTCGAAGACATCGTATCCTACGGTCCGCAGTCGAGCATCCGACTGCTGGTTCGCCGCGGCGCCGAGCTCGACGGTGCGCTCGTGTTCGACGACGCGCCCGCGTGGTGGATGGCACCCTTGGCTGTGGGCCCCGACCCCTTCGCCGACCTCATCCTCTACGACGGGATGACCATCTCCGTCCTTCGGAGCGCACCATGATCTTCCGCCAACTCTGTGCCGCGTCCCTCGTCTTGTCGCTGAGTGCACCCGCGGCGGCAGCTCAGCCGCCTCAGCCGGCGCCGGCGCCCGCCCAAACCCAACCTGGACGGCCCATGGCAATCGCAGGGAGCGTCCTCATCATCGCCGGCGCCGCCGGATACATCGTCATGGCCGTGGGTCTCGGCGTCGGATCCAATGCCGATGCAGAGCTGGGCTCGCTGGGATCGGTCGACGACATCGAGCGTCGGCGCGAGGTGATGGACCGCGGCCGGATGGGCAACCGGCTCGCGTTGGGTGCAGGTGTGGCCTCCGCCGCGCTCATGGCGACAGGAATCGCGCTGGTGGTCGTGGGCCGCCGAAAATCACGCGAGAGCGCCCCAAGCGTCGGCTGGCTCCCCCTCCAGCGTGGGGCCGGACTCCAACTCGGTGCTCGATTCTGAGCATCGTGGTGATAATCACGAGCTGAGCGAAAGGAACCCGGGTTTGTCCCGTTGGGTTTGGCAGGAATGCTCTTGCTCGCCCTCCCGATCCTTGTCTTGGCGTCCGAGCCGCCCCGCAACGAGGTCTCAGCCCACCTGACGTTCCCGTTCCCCCGCTGGGGCGCAGCGATCGGGTTTCAGCGCGCGGTCGCGCGTCGCCTGAGCCTGTCGGCACAACTCGAGACGGTGGTCCCGACGCGCGGGTTTCTTCATCTCCCCGGATTCGAGGAAGCGCTCGGCGTGGGTCTGTGGTTGCGACG
>CAYGTG010000102.1:0-13524 GCA_964352485.1 uncultured Nannocystaceae bacterium
GCCGCGCGCCGCTGCTGTCGGACAACTCCTGCTCTTCTCGGCACCCACCGCTGCCGCGTACGTGCTCGATGCCTGCGGAGGCAACGTGGTCCAGCTTTCACCGCGAGAGTTTCCTCTGGTCGTCGGCGACTCGACGTTCGTCTGCGATCCGACAGACGGTTCGATCCGTCGCTTCGCCCTCGACACCGCGGAAGCAGGGGGGGTCTTGGCGACCGGCTACGACTGCGCGCCCCGACGACGACAGGGCGATGCGATGCTGCTCCGAAACTGGGACGAGAACGCATACGGCCTGCTTCGCCCAGATGGGCTCGACCTGCTCGACTACGTCCTCGACCCCATCGAGGAAGAGTCCAACACCTTCCCACACGCGCCATACCTGGGCCGCTGGGGTGCATCCGGCTCGATCCGAGAGAAGGAGCAACACCGCGTCATGAGCTGGCTCGGCCTCAAGCTCATCGACCTCGAGACCTCGGAGGTCTTTGAACTCCCTGAAGACACGGTGGCTGGATTCGGTTTGCAGGATGGCGAGGACATCCTCTTGGTGCTCGCCGACGACGGAGCCGGCGAGTCGAGCTCCGTCCTCATCGATG
The DNA here is from genome assembly GCA_964352485.1 of uncultured Nannocystaceae bacterium. Lineage (GTDB taxonomy): Bacteria > Myxococcota_A > Polyangia > Nannocystales > Nannocystaceae > CAJXVA01. The sequence goes on from CAYGTG010000102.1 coordinate 591, forward strand.
AACTGGGCGACGCACCCCGGCCGGGCCCGACCTTCCCCGGGCCCGTCGACTTCTTCTTCTCTTTCGACTTCGAGGGAGGCGTGGTCACGGACACCGCTGTCTTCCTGGCCCAGGAACGGGAGTCGCTCCCACTCCCCGGACCGATCCCGGCGGACAGCGACCTAATCCGGCTCGACCAAACACGGTTCGCCTCGGTCCTGCGGGACGATCTGGGCGGCTTGGAGCTCGCGGCCTGGGACACCGAATCGGGTGATGGCTGGCGCTCGATCGACCTTCCCCCCGGGCGCATGTGCGGCGGAGTCGGCTACAACGAGGCCTTCGAGGCGTTCGAGGGCTCGTTCTCGATCGGTGCCGACTGCTTGGAACTGGAGTACTGGCTCCTCCCCTTCGACGGCACGGCACCCACCTTCGTGACGGCGTACGACGGCAGCCAACGCCTCGCGCACTTCGAGCTCGGCGATGCGGCCCTGCTCCGCACACCGTTCGGACGGGGCAATCGTGACCTCGAACTGGTCGACATCGAAACAGGCCTCCCTTCGCTCCTGGCGAGCGACATCGACGGGATCGCATCGCCCCCAACGGCCGCACTCCCGCGCAGCTCGGCTGGAGAAGACGACGCCATCGAGTACTACGTCCGCCGCGGGGACCGGGCAGGCCTGTGGATCATGGGCGTCCCGGCGGACCGATAGACCGGATGGAGTGACCGTCTCCGCACGGTCTTGCAGGCTAGGAGCTCGCTCGGTCAACGCCAGGTTCTCCGCATCGCTGCGCACGCTGGCGAGCTCGATCCCGCAGGCGGTGCAAGCGTCGCGGACGTCGAACCATGTCTGCGTCTGCGCGCAAACGAAGAACATCCTGCCCTCGGCGACGTAGGATTGGCAGCCAGCACACGTAGGTGGCGAGGACTCCTCAGTGTCCGTCGCGTCGAGCTCTCCTGCGCTGAGACTCCCGGAACCCCAGCGCCTCTTCGGCCCCCAGATCCGATGAGCAGCTCTTGACCGAGATCAACGACGCGGTCACCCGAGACGGCAAGGACCCCGGAACGCTCGGCATCGGTCAAAGCGGGATGGACGAGCTCCATATCAGAGAGACGAAGCGCTAGAATACGCCGGCCGGGAAGCCGCACGCGTCGTTGAGTTCGTCGGAAAACTCCGCGCTTCCGCAGTCCAGGTCGCCAGGCAAAGTCACCGTCTGCACGATCGCGCCGTCGACCTCACAGTCGCAGCTTTGCGTCGCCCCCGGCTCCGAGCACCGAACGGCATAGATGCTTCCGTCGGCGCAGCTCGACGCGGACAGCTCGCACCCGCCCCCAGAAGAGATCCCTTGAGAACCGCATCGTGGGAAGCTCTCAGGGCAGCGCTCGTTGGCGTCGAGGAACACTGCCTCGCAGGGCTCGGGCGCGAACGCCTCGCCCTCTTGCCAGGCGGCGATCGTGCTGCAGTCGAGCGAGGCCAAGCACGCGAAGACCTCCTCAAATGCCCCCACGCAGCCTGGCCCGTAGGTCCCCGCGTACTCCTCGGCGTTATTGCAGAACTCGTCGATGTACTCCCCGGGATCGTACGAGCCCGACGACTCGTAGTAGCCCCCAGACGAGCCGTATCCAAGCTCCTCGTAGCAGGCGTAGATCGTCGAATAGGCGGCCTTGCAGCTGCTCTCGATCTTCTCGGGCTCCCCTCCATCGGGCTCCCGCGGGTCGTCCACCTCCGCAACCGAGGGACCGCAGGCTGGCAAGGCAAGGAGCGAGAGCAGGAGCCTTCGGTCCTTCATACTCGGGAAGTGTCCGTGGGTCCGGGAACGATCACGAAGGCACGATGTTTTGCGCTACCCGAACAACCCGGGCAGAGGCCCGCTACCATTGTCGAGTTCACCGTACGAGTCCACTTCGTGCCCCATCGCCTGGAGGATCGATACGAGCACTCGGTTGTGAATCGTGCCGTCCTCGAAGCTGAGGAAGCGGCCGGTGTCGATGCCGAGGTTGCTGCCGCCGGCGAGGACCAGGGGGATCGGGTCGATCTGATGGCTGTTGCCTTTGGAGAGCTCGTTGCCCCACACCACGATGGTGTTGTCGAGCATGGTGCCCTCGCCCTCGGGGACCGAGGCCAACATCTGCACGAATGCGGAAAACTGCTCCGCGTACCAGGTATTGATATCGGTCAGCTTCTGCTGCGCGTCCCCGTTGCCATCGCCTTCGTGGCTGAGATCGTGGTGCCCTTCGCCGATGTCCAGCCAGGGAAAGGTCTGGCCGCTGGTCGACCCGCTCCATAGGAACGTGGCTGAGCGCGTCAGGTCGCAAGCGAAGGCCATTGTTAGAAGCTCGAGCTGCAGCGCCGTCACCTCTGGGTAGGCGTTGGTCGCCAGAGCGTCTCCAAGGCCGCTGAGCACCGGGACCTCGCAGTGTTCTCCAGTGGCGCCATCGAGGTCGAGTCGCTTCTCGATCTCCCGAATCCCCTCGAGGTGCGCGTCCATCTTCGCGACGTCCGAAGCACCGACCTTGGACTGCAGCGCCTGCGTCTGCGAACTGAGCACGTCGAGCACGCTGCGGCGCTCGGCCCGAAGCCGAGCCAGCTCTGCCTGGTCCACCCCAAACTCGCTGAAGAGCCGATCGAACATCGCGGCGGGATCGTTCTCCGGAGGAATGGGCATGTTGGAGCCCGCGTACGACAACCGGTGCCTCACGTTGGATCCTGTCACCCGAACGCCAAACTCCAGCGACGCGAAGGGGGTCTCTGCGCCGACCAGCGCGGCGTGGGTCTGATCGATCGAAGTTCCGGCACCCCAACCGCTGCTCGCATTGCCTCCACCGCTGAAATCATCGCCCGCCAGCAACCCGGTGCCGGTGGTGAACTTGCTCGGCCCGGCCATGTGGTTGTTGCCCGCGCCGCCGCTTGGATAGCGGATGCCGTCCATGATGACGATCTGGTCCCGCACCGGCTCCAGCGACGCGAGGATGGGACTGAGCGTGAAATCGGACTGTCCTCCGGAGGGAAGCCAGTTGGGGCGAATCGTGCCGTTGGGTGAGAACATCATCACGACGCGCGCGACGTCTCCCTTGGCTGCCTTCGATTCGGACTCGAAGAGCGGAAGAAGGGGGGTCGCGGCCATCCCGGCCCCCAACGAGGCGAGAAGCTGGCGTCGAGAAAAGCGTGGGTTGAACTTCGAGTACATGTTCACATCCCCCCTTCGAGGCGACGGTAGCGGAACGCATCGCTGGACACGACGCTGAGGATGAGAGACGGGACGTCGAGGTCAGACGCCTCGAATGCCGCGTAGACCGCGTCGCTCGAGCAGGCGTCTTCGTCCCCAACGACCCGGCCGATCGCGAAGTTCAGCCACTGCCGCGACACGCACTGTTGGACGTTGGTGGAAGAAGCGAGCATGCCGGCAAGCTCGACCGCCCCATCGAACGGACCATCGATGTCCGCCGTCGCGACCACCTCGCCCGAGGCGTCGACGGGGAGGTCGCCTTCCATGGTTCGAAACGCCCCGACAGCGTCATAGTTTTCAAAGCCAAAGCCCAGGCCATCGATCAGCACGTGGCACGCCGCGCAGGCCGGGTCCGAGGTGTGCTCGGCGAACCGCTCGCGCGTGGTCGCGTTGGGATCTGGGTCGGGTGGCGTGTCATCGACGTCATCGGGCGGCGTTGGCAGCGGCTGGCACAGGAAGTTTTCGCGGACGACGACACCGCGATGCACGGGCGAGCTCTGGTCGGTGTGGGCTGCCTTCGCGAGCAGGGCAGGCTGCGTGAGCAACCCGGCCCGCTGCGCCGGGTCGAGCTCGATGGGCTCACCCGACTGGTGACCGACCGGGCGCTCGACGCCGTACAGCGCAAGCAGCTGCGGATCGTCGGAGACCGTGAAGCTGCCCGACATCAGCGTGCGAAGGTTGCCGTCGCCTTCTTGAATCACGTAGCTGGCAAAGTCGGCCACCTCTTGCTGCATCGCGGCCTTGAGTCCCTCGTCGAAGTCGGGGAAGAGTTCCTGGTCCTTATCGACGGCCGTCATGTCATCGACGTGCAGCCACTGCAGGTGAAAGCTCGCGATGGTCTCCGCGGCGCGCGGGTCGGCCAACAAACGCTCAGCCTGCGCTTCGAGGCCATCCGCCTCCGCGAGCGCGCCCGACTCCGCGGCAGCAAAGAGCGCCTCGTCCGGCATCGTTCCCCACAGGTAGTACGACAGCCGAGAGGCCAATGCGTAGCCATCGACGGCGACAATCTCCTCGGACGGGGAGTCCGACTGCCCGCCCACCTCCACGTGATACAGGAAGTGGGGGGACTGCAGCATCGTCTGCAGCACCAGCTGCAGCGCCGCGTCGAAGTCCGAGCCGTCTCGAGCGCCCTGGAACAACCCCAGGTACATCTGCACCTCGTCTTCGGAGAGCGGGCGTCGATGCGCGCGCTTCCCCAAGTCGCGAATGAACGCCTCCGCACAGGGCTCCTGACCCATCGTCACAGGGTCACAGCCGACCAGCTCGTCGTGGTGCAGCGCCATAGCATCGGCCGCAAGCGTCTCCGCGGCGGCCATGTACTGCTCGACCCCGAGGTTACTGATCGGAGCGATTGCGTTGCTCTCGAACGCCCCTAGCCGCTCGTCGGTTGGGAAACCATCGGCCACGTCGGTATCGATGCCCAGCAGGTCGCGGACCGTCCTGGTGTACTGGTCGCGGGTCAGGCGTCGCAGCGGCTGGAGTCCCACCGCCGGCTCCGCACACGCCGCCTGCGGCGGAGTCTCCCCATCGCCGTCGGTGTCGGCGTCATCTTCACCGTCCGAGCCTCCGGCCTCGCCTGCGCTCGACCCGATGGACTCGTCGAGCTCGGATGCATCCCCGAGTTGCAGTCCGTTGTAGCAGCCTGTGCTCACCGCAACGACGCTCAGAACCCAGTGCTTCATGGCCCACGTGTTCCCCATCCCGGCCCAAGCATATCGAGAACCGTCGGCCTCGTTGGGCTGAGCGGGTCTATCCGCGTCGAGAATCAGCCGTCGCATCAAACTCGTGGCTGGCTTTACGCAAGCATCAATCACTTGGGCGCCACCGTTGGAAACGTTGGTAAGCCCGCTCGCAGGGTCGACACCACCACGAGCGGTGGCTCGCGCGGCGGGAGACCAACGCCGCGCAGTGCCCCATTCAAACGTCGGGAAAACCGAGCATCTCGAAGGTCTTCTGGCCCCGACGCACCTTGGCGATGAACTTCTGAACGCCTTCGGGCATCTGCGTCTCCCCGTTGGCCTGCCATCCCCGAACTCGCCCCCCACCCCGGCCGAACGCAAACAGGGCGAGGTCTTCGTCGCCATCGAACCGCTCGAGCATGATCGAGAGCAGCTTCGTGCCCGCCTGGATGCTGAACTCGGGGTCGTACACCCGCGCCCGACGACCCAGCTTCTTGGCCATCCCCCGCGCGGTGACCGGCATCAGCTGCATCAGACCTTTGGCGCCCGAGCGGTTGCGAGCCTTGGGGTTGAACTTGCTCTCGCTCCAGATGATGCCGTTGATCAGGTTGGCATCGATCCCGAAGTCCTCGGATGCCTGGACGACCAGCGGCTGAACCTTCTTGGCGCGCGCCAGCTGCTCGGCGCTGAGCGTCAGGGGCTCGAAGTCGGGCGCTGGCGGAGAGGCGCGCGCTGCCTCAGCGCGAACCTGCGGCGCCGCACCGGAGGCGACCGCTGGCGGCGGTGCAGGCTCGGACCGAGCCGGGGGCGGCCGCGACGGGGCCGCAGATGCCGGCCCGGCCGCGGGAGCACATCCCGCGACGAGCAGCAGGCCGAGTGAGAAGCGCCGCGCTACCACCGTCCGACGACAACCTGTCCGCCGATTGCGTTGATCGATCGACCAAAGTTGCGGATGAGTGCGAGCTCGTAGGTGAGGCCGATGCCGATGTAGAGCTTCTTCGGCAGCGGGATACGGGCCATGATCTTGCTGGGGATCGCCAGGCCCCTGTCCCGCTGCAGCGTGCCGTCGTCAAAACGCAAGCGAGAGAACGCTGCGCCTGCTCCCACGGTCGTGTAATACCACTGGCCGCCAAACGCGAAGATGCCTCCGATGCGACCGTAGTTGGCCTTGATCGAAGTCTCGTTGCCCATGTCATCGTCGGGCCCTTGGATCTTGGCGCCAAGAAGCCCGCCCGCGATGGCGTATAGGCCAAAGTTCTTGGAGAAGTTGAAGCCCACGCCCCAGTCCATCGCGTAGGAGGCGTGGCCCGCGTTCACCCCTTCGCCACGCCAGTGCGAATAGGTCGCGCCGTGCATCGAGAACGCTCCGAGCAGCGCGTGCTCTCGCTTCTCGCGTCGCTCCTTGCGGCGCTTTTCCCCCTCGGTCAGGTCGTCGTCGTCCTCGTCCTGAGCCTCCTCGGGCGGGGGCTGGGAATCGGACGGAGCCTCCAGAGCTGCGATCTCCTGCTGCGGCGCAGCGGGTGGCTGTACGACCTTGACCGAAGAGGCGGCCGCCTTGGGCGTCGTGACCACCGACCCGTCCGCACCGACGATGACAACCTGTGCCCCCTCGCTGCGCAGCAACTCCCCGCGCAGCACCCCCGAGGAGGTTTGAACCTCGACATTGCGGCCGACCAACGCATCCCAAGCCGCGTCGGACACCGCGGGCGCAGCCGTGCTGGTTGCAGCGGGCGTCGCTGTGGCGGTTGGAGCAGAGGTTGTGGTGGGAGCCGGAGCCGGGCTCACGACCGGCGCTGGCCGCTGCACGGGAGCCGGACCCGCAGAAGTGGCAGGTTGCGCCTCGGCCGGCTGGGCAAGGGCGGCGGCGACGCCAAAACCCGCAACGATGCTCGTCAGCATCGAGGGAGCATGCGGCGCGAAGCCCCGTTGCACAAGGCCCGTGGTGTGGACCACGTCACCGAGTTGGGCCGGCTTCTGTACCCAATTCCAAAATCGCTTCATCGAGGAAGTAGTTCAGCTCGGTCGATTCCTCGGCATGCAGAGTCATGTAGGCATGCGCCGCAGAGCGGGCTGCATACAGCTCCTCGCGAAGCTTCGAGTTTTCGGTCACGGTCGTCGCGAACGCCGCGAGAACCCCGAGATGTCGCTCGCGATCGGCGGCGGGCGTCGCAAGCAGGACCACCGCGTGGACCGGGCGCCCGTCGTATGCGCCAAGGTCGATACCGTCGGCACTGAGTCCAATCACGCCACGAATCCGATCTCCGCGCTCGATGGTCGCGTGCGGAATCATGAAGCCCTTGCCAAGACACGTGCTCGCCTCCAACTCCCGCGCCAACACAGCCTCGACGAAGTCTTCCTTGGCCAAGGCCATCGACGCGGTCGCGTAGAGCCGGTCCGCCAGCTCACCGATGATCGACTCCTTGTCGCGGCCCTTGAGGCCAACGACGATCGACTGCTCTTTGATGAAGTCGAGCAACCTCGGACGGTCCTTCGCAGCCTCGCCTGCCTGTCCGAGGCAATACCGGGTGGCGCTGGGTCCAAGCAGCTGATTGATCGCCAGCGCGGCAAGGCCCACCGCCGAGACCGTGTCGGCCATGTCCGCGAGCCCTGGGTCTGCTTGGACAACGAAGATCAGGCCGACCGCGACGCCTCCATGGGGAAGCAGCGCGAGGCCGAGATAGCGGCGGACCGCCGTGGGGGCCCGTGCCGCCGTCATGGCGAGGTAGGAGGCGAGAGACTTCCCGAAAAGGCGGACGACGAAGTACAGCGCGACGAGTCCAGCCATCGGCAGCACGAGCCCAAAGTCCAGTCGCATCCCCGCCAAGGTGTAGAACCCCGCAAAGAGCACGCCACCGAAGGGCTGCAGATAGGCCTCGGCCGTGCGTGCCATGTCGTGTCGTAGGTTGCTCACGGCGATGCCCGCAAAGCTGCACGCGAGGATGCTGGAGACGCTCAGCGCCTGGCCCAGTCCCCACGCGCCGAGAATGACGGCCACCATCGTGGGCCCGACGGCGTTGGGGGCGATCACCGAGCGGCCCAGCAACACGACCATAACCGCGCAGCCGATCCCGATCGCGCAGGCCACACCGAACTCCGTCCCCACCGCGAGCAAGGACGAGTCCACAGACCCGTCACCATCGCGGAGCAATGCGGTCGCAAACACAAACCCCGCAACCGCGACCATGTCGATGAGACCGACGGCGGCGATGAGCGTGCTGGAAAGCAGGCCTCGGGCCCGAGCCTCGCGGACGACCAAGACCGTCGTTCCCGGTGCCCCCGCGATTGCGATCGCCGCCAAGACCATCGACGTCGATGGCTCGAGTCCACCGACGAACATGAGCGTCGGCACCACGACGATCGGCATCACGACCGCTTCGAACACCAGCAGGAGCGACAGGCGTTTTCCGGCGTTGCGCAGACTCGGAACGTGAAGCGTCGCGCCGACGGTGAACGCAATGAAGCCCAGGACGAAGTCGGTGAAGGGCGAGAACCGGCCGAGGGTGTCGCCTTCGAGGCCCGCGAACTCCGCCGCACGCAAAGCGATCCCCGTGAAGATCCACCCGGTGACCTTCGGAAGCTTCAACCGCCCCAGGAGCTCACCGCCCACAATCCCGCAAAGCAAGATCAGCGCGAGCGCGAGCAAAGGTGACGCGAACGTCATCGGCCGCGGACGTTAGCACCTCGCCGAGAGTCACCCTCGGACGTCTGCAAGCATCTGGCTGTAGAGCTCGGCCAGTGCGGGGAGCTGAAAATGCGCATTGAGGCCGCTTGGATTGGGCAGAACCCAAACAACCGCCCCGCCGAGCGACTCGTCCTGACGCCCGATCTTGGCCCTTGGTATCGCGAAGGCTTGCCGGTACGCGGTGACGCCAACAATCGCGACGGCGCGCGGGCGATGTCTCACGACGAGCGCCTCCAAGATGGCGCCCCCCGCTCGCAGTTCGTCGGGACTCAGCTCTGATGCCTTCGCGGTTGGACGCGCCGCGAGATTGGTCAGCCCACCGCCCCACGCCGGGAGCCGATGGTCTTCGGACGGGTGCAGCTGTTGCGGCGTCATGCCGGCACGGTGGAGGGCCGGCCAAAAGCGGTTGCCCGGACGCGCATAGTGGTGCCCGACCGCGGCGCTGTAGAGGCTCGGGTTGATACCGACGAACAGCACGTCGAGCTCATCGCCGAGCACGTCGGGCAGCAGGCCGTCCCGCGCTGCCTCCAACGCATCCCTGGACGGAGTCTCGAACCTCATGCGCCGCGACGATACACCTGCATCAGGCTCTGCTCCGCTGGGACCCCGAGGCGAATGGGGTAGCCGTAGTGGCCCTGCGCACGATGGACGTACAGGCGGTTGCGGCCTTTGGCCCACGGACCATGATCGGGCAGCTTGGTGATGCCGCGAAGCACGGTTGTCTGAAGCCCAAGGCTGAGCAATCCGAGCTGCCCCCCGTGGGTGTGCCCGGAAAGCACCAGGTCCGCCTCACCGTCGGGCACGTGCGTGAAACCGCCGGGGTCATGCAGCAACACCACGCGCAGCGCTCCCCCCTGCCGGGGATGTTCCGCCAACACCATGGGCACGTGGGTGGCGCGACCTCGCCACACGAAGTCGAGCCCGACGATCTGAACCGGACCCGCGGGCGTGTCGACGACACTCTGCTCGTCGACGAGCAACTCGATGCCATGCGCTGCGTAGGCTCGCTCGACGACCAGCCGCGCCTCGTGATCATGGTTGCCGTGACAGGCGAACACGCGCCCTCGCATCGCCGCGAGTGGAGCCAGCGCTCGGGTGACGACCTCCGCGTCGTGAGACTCCATCGTCATCAAGTCGCCGGTCAGCAAGATGAGGTCGGGCTCTCGTTCGACAGCACGTCGGCAGATCTTCTGTAGACGCTCGATGGACATGAACGGCCCGAGGTGTGGGTCGGTGATCTGCACGATCCTGAGCGGGCGACCGGAGCCCTCGACCAAGCCCTGGCGGTGGGGCGCAAGCTCGGGGCCGGCCGGGACATCCAGAGATAGCGAGACGGTCTCTTCGCGCGTCCAAACCGACTGCACGACGCCGAAGCCAGCGCTCGCAAAGGGCAGCCAGCCCCCCCACGGATCGAAGCCGAGAGACACGCCGAGGGCCCACGGCAACGCGAGCAGTGACGAAGCCGCGAGCCAGAGTCCCGGAATGCTGACGCCGAGGCGAAACCATGTCGGACGCATCGCGGGCCTGGCCACGAGCCCAGCGAAGTGCAGCGCGGTCAGGAGCTGAAACGCGCTGAGGATCTCCCCGCCGGGAAGGTGCGGGCCCAACGCCACTGTCACGTAGGTCGGAATTCCGAGGACGATTCCTGCAAAGAGTCCAAACGTGCGGCTTTTGCGGACCGCGAGCGCGACCACGAGGGCGTAGGCGATCGTCGGCAGCCAGGGTGCAGGAGGAAGGAGCGGAGCCACCGATCCGAAAATACGCCGCCGCCGCCACCAACCTTACGTCCATCGTCAGCGCTGTTCACGCGCCCTGGCGGACTGGCCCGATTCCGCAGCGTTCCGTGACACGCTGTCGCGCGTCTTGTACCGTAGAGGTCGTGCGCGCCCCCGCTCTGCTCGCCCTCGGCTTCGCCGTGGGTCTCACCGCTTGCACCGATGCTGGTCCTGGACCCGGCACCGGAGAGGGCGGTCACGGCGATGCCGACGGGGCCGAAGATCTACGGCTGGGCCGGGTCCACGTGGTGTTGAGCACGCCCATGCTGGACGAGGCCGACGACGACGCCGAGTTCGGCGAGTTCGATGATTCGTCCGACCGGTCCGACGGCTTCGAGCTGACCGCTCGGTTTGCGATGGTCCATGGGCTCGACGAAGAGTTCGTTCGCGCCCGCGCGGATATGCCCGACCTCCTCGAGGACCTGCTCAACCCGGGCCAATGCGCGGCCGAGAGTGCGCTGTGGCCCTCCGAGCTCGCAGACCAAACCACCGACGTCGATTCGTCCGAACTCGGCCGTGAGCTGCTCTTGGTCGATGCGGGTGAGCTCGAGGTCCAGCTGGGCGGCGCCCGGCTCCACGTGCCTTTGACCCTGGTGCCCGACCTGCTGCCGTACATGTCCGGCGTCGAGTACGCCTACTTCGCCGACTCCCCGGTCCTGCCCGACATGGACGACCCCGAGACGGTCACCGTGGTCGCCGCGGGAGGGCTGACGGACGAACTCCCCGCCTTCACGGTCGAGAGCCCCATGCCCGGAGCGCTGGAGCTCACGTACACGGCCGACGATCAGGCCTCCCTTCGCGGTCCGGACGGCGGCGCACTGGTGGTTCGATGGGACGCGGATGGCGAAGATGACGATGCCACCGTTGGCCTGCGGCTCACGCCCCTGCTCACCGGCGAGCCTCTGGGCGACGACATCCTGTGTCTGGTCGCCGACCGCGGGCAGACCCGACTGGATCTCAACGAGCTGCGCACGCTTGGGTTCGCGCCCGACGCCGACGCGGTTCGCATCGAGGCCAGCCGAACTCGAACGTCCCTGTTCGACGCCGGCGCCTGGGCAGGAACGGAGCTCGTCGTCGAGCGCCGAGATGCTGCAGAGCTGCCCCTACGCTAAAGTTTTCGGCGCTTCCGTCGATTGTCACGGTTGGGAAGCGGACGCGTCTGTGGCGTTCGCGCCCTCTTGGACTATAACCCCACCCGGTTCCGGCTATGCGACCTTGGACTTCCCTTCTCGCCTTCTCCGGTCTCCTCCTCGCGTGCGACAGCGGCGGCGCGAGTGCAGGGGACAGCACGGGCATCGAGCCCACCTCAAGCGCAGGGGCGGTGTCGTCCACCAGCACGACAACGACCACCACCACGAACCCAGAGACCGGGTCGTTCTCGAGCAGCGGCATGGTCACCACAGAGCCCGCAGGCGAGGACGTTGACGATCGTGAAGACCCGCCTGAGCCTCCGATCACGTTCGACATCGGAGTCACGCCCGACTTTGGCGAGTTCGACGACGGCTGCAACGCGGTCGACTTCCTGTTCGTGATCGACAACTCCGGCAGCATGTTCGGGGCCCAGACCAACCTGGTCGCCAACTTCCCCGCGTTCATCGACGGCATCCAAGCCACGCTCGTCGACGTCGACAGCTTCCACGTCGGTATTACGACCTCGGACGAATACGCTGGCAACCCGCTCGCATGCCGTCAGCTTGGGGCTCTGGTCACCACGACCGCTGGTGGCGACTCCAGCAATGCGATGTGCGGGCCCTACACCGAGGGGTTCCCGTACATCACCGAACAAGACGACCTGAGCACCTCCTTCCAGTGTGCGGCTCGCGTCGGCACCTCAGGGCAGGCTGGCGAGCGCCCGATGAACGCGCTCGAGGCCGCAATCGGCCCCACGCTCAACGCCGAGGGCGCATGCAACGAAGGCTTCATCCGGGACAACGCCTTGCTCGTCGTCGTGGTCATCACCGATGAGGCGGACGGACCGGGCGATACCGATCTCACCTCCTCCACCGGAGATCCGGCCAGCTGGTACCAGTCCGTGCTCGATGCAAAGGCCGGCATCGCCGAAAACGCTGCCGCGCTCGTCCTGACCAACTACGTCGACGGCCCCTGCCCGCCCAGCGGTTCCGGCTCGGACGATGGGGTCAACCTGGTCAACTTCGCCGGCCTGTTCGGGGAAAACGGCTTCGTCGCCGGGATCTGCGAGCCCGACTACGGTCCCAGCTTCACGCAGGCTACCGCGGTGATCCAGCAAGCCTGCGAGAACTTCATCCCGCCGGGCTGAGGATCTGCGGCATGTCCCGAAACAGAGCCCGGCCTACGGTTTCGGCGCGGGTGGCCGATGCCCATCTCGCCCGGTCGCGTCATGGACACTCGCACGCTGCTCCCCTTCGCTCTTAGTCTCACCGCTTCTGCATTCGCCGGCTGCGATGGTGGCAGCCCTGGAGGCGCCGCCGAGGACGGCTCCGGGGGCATCAACGTCACCGAGTCCCGCGGAGGCGAGTCAAGCGGCTCAGCCCCGAGCGCGGGCACCGGCGGCGTCACGACCAGCGCCAGCACAACGCTGGCTCCGACAAGCCAGGGACCGGGCGGGACGGACT
>CAYGTG010000103.1:0-3423 GCA_964352485.1 uncultured Nannocystaceae bacterium
ATGCAACGACTGATTCCCTCCGCCCTCGCCCTCCTCGCCCTTACGCTGTGCTCGGGCACCGCCCAGGCCGAAGAGTGCGCGCCCACGCCTGAGATCGATCCCCTCCGGCTGCTCCGCCAGACGTCGCTCGACGTTCGGGGAGAGATACCCACCTTCGAGGAGCTCGAGCGCGTCCGCGTCTCCGCCGACCGCAGCGCGGAGGTCGAGCTGATCATCGAGGAGATGTTCGATGGTGACGCCTATCGCCGAACGCTGCGCGAGTACCACGCGAGTTTGCTGTGGTCGACGGTCGACGAGGACATCCTCCCGCGCCTGCCGTCCCCCCAAGCCCGGATCCGCCCGGTCGGCGCCAGTCAGATCTGGTCGGCCCCAAGCAAGGAGCGAAACTACCGACGCGGCAGCGGCGTCCGCTGTGTGGATCAGGAGCAGCCCGAAGACATGTACGATGCCAGCGGCCGTCCGCTCCATCTCCAGGAGTACGATGATCCTTCGTGTGCCGGTGGCGTGTGTCGGCAGGAAGGCTGGGTCTGGGTGGCCCCCTACTGGGATCCACAGTCCCAGGTCCGGGTTTGCGCGTTCGATGCTCAGGAGTTCGAGGTCGGCAACACGGGCGACTCCTGCGATGAGTATTCGGTCAATGACAACCGCTGCGGCTGCGGACCCAACCTGCTGCGGTGCGGTCGATTCACCGACGGCATGGACGGCGAGGCCCGCGACGCGCTGGCCGAAGAACCGCTGCGAATCTTCGAGTGGATCATCACCGAAGACCGCTCCTACCTGGACGCATTCCGCACTCCCACGAGCTTCGTCAACGGCCCCAGCGCCCACTACTACGAGTGGCTCACCGGCGTCCGAGACGAAGAGCGAGACGCCAGCACCATCGGCTACGACCACGCCTATGGCGACATCCCGGACCTCGGCTACCCCGAGACGGACTCTTGGGTCCGGATCGAACGCGAAGGCAGCCACTCCGGCGTGTTGACGACGTTTGCGTACCTGATTCGCTTCGCCTCCAACCGCGCTCGCGCCAACCGGTTCTACACCGCGTTCTACTGCGACCCCTTCATCCCGCCCGAAGGTGGCATTCCGGCCGAAGAGGGTGAGCCGCCGGCCAACCTTCGAGAGCGGGCCGGATGCGACGGCTGCCACGAAGTGCTCGAGCCCGCCGCCGCGCACTGGGGCAGGTGGAGAACCTCGGGCACGTTTGGACTGCTGCGCGAAGACCTGGTCAGCTTCGACGTGCCGCGAGACGAGTGCGCCAGCTGTGCCGAGGGCAGCGAAGAGGAGTGCTCAGACTTTTGCCAGTCGTACTACGTGACGGCCGACAACTCGCCGGCCGAGGAGTACGCGGAGTTCGCTGGGATGCCGCAGGCCGCGGCCTGGCTGGAGCCGGCGGAGTTCGATCATCTGCAGGTCGGTCCCAGCGGGCTGCTCGACGAGCCGAGCGAGCAACGCCAACTGGCCCAATGCACCGTCCGAAACTTGGCGACCCATCTGTACGGCAGAGAACTCAAAGCGGGCGATCTGGAGTGGCTGGCGGCCCAGACCGACGAACTGCAGGCCTCGAACTACAGTTTCAGCGGGCTCGTGCGCCGCCTCCTCGCCGACCCACGCTACCGGTCCATCGACTGAGCGGACTGAGCGGGTGACGTCTCAGAGGTAGCGGGTGGGGTCGTCCACGCCCGCCAACTCGAAGCCGCGACGGCGAAGCTGGCAGCTGTCGCACGAGCCGCACGCGAGCGGCTGCCCCTGTCCGTCCTCGCTCGGATCGTAGCAGCTGACCGTGTCGCCGTAGTCGACGCCGTGCTGCAGGCCAAGCGTGACGATCTCGTGCTTGCGAAGCTCCTTCAGCGGCGTCTCAATCCGCAGCGGCTCCCCGGTCTCGACCCCGATCTTGGTCGCGAGGTTCGCGGTGCGCTCGAACGCCTCGATGAACGCCGGTCGGCAATCGGGGTAGCCGGAGTAGTCGAGAGCGTTGACGCCGATGAAGATGTGCCGGGCACCGAGCACCTCGGCCCAGGCGAGGCCGTACGAAAGGAAGAGCGTATTGCGGGCGGGGACATACGTGGCCGGGATGCCCACGGCCTCGGGATCCTGCCCCTTGGGAACATCGAGGCTGCTGCCGCCGACAAGTGCGGTCGCGGGCGCGACGAGCCTGCCCAGGTGCGAGAGGTCGACGACTTCGTGTGCGCGTGCACCGAACCGCCGCGCCTGGCGTGCCGCGCAGGAAAGCTCGACGAGATGACGCTGGCCGTAGGCGAAGCTCATCGCGTGGATGACGAACCCTTGCTTGGCCGCGAGGGCGAGCACGGTGACCGAGTCGAGGCCGCCGCTGAGCAACACCACCGCGGCCGGAGCATTGGCGCTCACTCAGCCACCGTCTTGCTGGGCCTGAGCGCAGTCGGCGTCCAGACTCGAGTCCGCCGGGCAGCAGTAGAGATCGAACGTCTCGGACTCGAAGCCCTCGAAGCAGGAGCAGCTGGGCTCGTTGACCGTCATGTCGACGATGCACACCCCGCGGTCGCTCCCGCCGCAAAAGAACCCCTCGCAGGGATCTTGCGGGTCGTAGCAGAAGTTCCGCTCGCGGTTGCACATGCCGTCTTGGCAGACGCCATCGGGCGCAAGACACAAGCCACCGGGGACCCCCGGAGGCGCCTTCTTCTCGCGCTCGGCACCACGGAAACACCCGCTCATGCTCAGGGAGAGGCAGGCCAGAACGAGCCAGGGTTGCAGTCGCGACATCACGGCCAACGGCGGGACCTTACCAAAAAAACGGCTGCGCTCCGCGCTCAAGGGAGCTTGGGTGTCGATCGAGGCCGCGATGTTGCGCCTCGAGGGTCGATTCGCCCCGGATCCGGCCCGGTTGGCGCAAGACTCGTAACCGGCCCAACGATCAACGCCCCGCCGCGCGGATGCCTCGGTGGTATTCTGAGCCTGGGTTCGGTTCGGACGAGCCCTGTCGGAGTCGATATGCGCTTCAAGTCCAAGTTCACCACCTCCCTGCTCGTCACGACGCTGGGCCTCGGTTTGGGGCTCATGACCGCCACACCGACCGCGGCGGCGGCGTTCGAGTGTTCCGACGAGGGAAATCTGTGCGTGGAGAGTGGCGGCACCTGGGCCTCGGGCTCACGCACCTCGTCGAAAGATCGACGCAAGCAGTCCAAAAAGTCGGCCGGTAGCCTGACGGTTCGCGTCGAAGGCGGCCGCGGCAGCATCTTCATCAACGGACGCTATGCCGGGACCGCCCCGCTCGAGGGCATCGAGATCCCCTCGGGCAAGAACGACCTCCAGATTCGCGACGGCTCCGAAGTCTTGGCGAGCGGCGTGATGACGGTTCCCCAAGACTCCGACGTCATCGCCGTCGTGAAGCACCCCTAGCAGCCCGTGGTGGAAACCCCCCCCCCCGCTCACAACTCATTTTAG
>CAYGTG010000103.1:3433-5917 GCA_964352485.1 uncultured Nannocystaceae bacterium
ATTCCGGCGAGCAGCTCCCACAGCTGGGTCCGCGTGAACGGCTTGGCGATCAAGCGATCGAAGCGCTCGTCGGCGACCTCGAGCTCCTGCAGATATCCGGACATCAGCACCGCGTGCGCCTTGGGGAAGACGGCGCGCACATCTCCAACGAGGTCAAGGCCGGTGCCGTCGGGCAGCATGTAGTCGGTGAGCAGGAGCGCGCACTGTTCCATCTCCCCGAGCGCATGCTTGCCGGAGCGCACGTCGGGCTCGGCTCGAACCCTGAAGCCCATCGAACGCAGCAGCCGCTCAACCGCGTAGCGAACATCTGCCTGGTCTTCGATGAGCAGCGCGAATCCGCGATCGTTGGAGCTGACAGGGATCGGGCGGGGAACGTGTTCTGCCGATGGAATGCTCGCGCACAGCGGGATCGACACCGAGAAACACGAGCCGCTCCCGGTCGCGCTGAGCACCCAGATCTCGCCGCCCGCCCGGCGCACGATCGCGCGAGCCGTGGAGAGGCCAAGGCCAGTCCCCTCGGCTCGCGTCGTGAAGAACGGCTCGAACACGCGCTCGTGCAGGTCCGCGGGCATGCCGACGCCCGTGTCCTCGGCCTCGAGCAGCATCCGGTTGTCGACGCAGCGACAACGCAGGGTGAGCACGCCGCCATCGGGCATTGCGCCAACGGCGTTCACGACGAGATTGAGCACGACCTGTTCCAGCTCGTTGGGATCGATCTCGATGGCACCCAACCCCTCCATGGAGTGCTCGAATCGAACTCGTCCAGGAACGACACGCTGAAGGAAAGGAAGGAGCTCGGAGAACCATGCCGGCACGTCGATACGGCGTGGGGCCTCGACCTTGTTCCGGGTGAACGTGAGCAGCCGCCGCGTGAGGCTGGAGCCCGAACGTGCTGCGTTGGTGATGACCGCGAGGTCTTCGGTGGCATCAGGCTGGTCCCGGCACTGCAACGCGAGCAGTTCGGCGCTCGACATGATCGCGGTCAACAGGTTGTTGAAGTCGTGGGCGATCCCCCCGGCCAGCTGCCCCATCAGCCGAACCCGGTCGTCGTGTCCGGCCAGCCGCTGGGTTTCGGAGAGCTCGCGCTCGGCCTGTCGGGCGCCGCTGAGGTCCTCAATGATGGTGCACCGTTCGGTGAGCACCCCCGCAAGGTCTCGCCCTGGCATCACGAGCACCCGGCCAACGAACGTCGTGCCGTCCTTGCGCTTCATCGTGCACTCGCTGGCACAGCGGCCGACCTCCACCGCCGTCAGCATGGCGAGATGGTCCGACTCCGATGCATAGAGATCGCGGGCGGTGAGACCCGTGAGCGCTTCGGCGGACGTGTACCCGAACATGGTCTCCGAGAACCGGCTCCAAGCAACGATACGACCGCCGTCGAGCGCGTCGGCGACGCTCACGTGAAGCGGCGCGTCATCCATGAACCGACCCACACGCTGGCGGGGGCTCTCTTCGTCCAGGGGTGCTTCGGGCAGCACCGAGGCGTGCAAAATGAACCCTTCCCCATCGGGCTGCACACGACACAACCATTCGCTCCCAGCGAGGGCGACCCGGAAGCGCGTCGCGTGGTGCACGGCCATCGCCGCCTGGAGCCCGTGGCGGAGTCCGGCGGGGATCACCTCGAACGCGGAGCACCCGAACCGAAGTGCTGGGCACAGCCGGGACCACTCCTCGTCCAGACCCACGACCGCACCGTCACCCATCAGCCGGACGACGGCGACCGGGACGCAGTCCTCGCGCTGCAGACTCACCAGTCCCAGTGTAGCGGCTCCCGCGGCGAGGTACGCTACTCTTCCCAGGTCGCGCGGAGGGTCGTTTCGGTCTCCCCGCTGAACTGACCCATCTCGATCGTTTCAGTTCGGGTCGACTCGTAGGAGACCGGGAACCGGCGGCCCAGGTCGAAGAGCAATGTGCCGCGCTCTTTGCTCTCGATCACAATCTCTCCGCCCGGTCCGTCCTGCGTTCCGATCGCAGACGCTTCGAAGACCACCTCCGCCAGGCGGGTTCCACCAGAGTCCTCAATACGAACAAGCGTGTATCGGGTCTCGACGTCGAAGGGGAGCACCAGCCCCGTCTCTCCGAGCTCCGTCTCCTCTTCGCGAGTGACCGTCACCGTCTCGCTGAGCGGAAGCGGCTGCTCGGGGAGGGTCGGGAGGTGCAGCAGCGGCGGCAGGTAGCTGAGCATCTGAAGCCCCGGGATGATCGGCGCGGGCTTTCCTGCGGCGGTCGCGTCCGCGATCTCCTGACGCATGGTGGCCAGCTTGGACTCTCGCTCCGCGTTCTTGGGCAGCTGCGGATCGACCTCGACCTGGCCGCGAAGGTCGCTGAGATAGGCGCCGAACCCGTGCGTTTCGAGAAACGTCTGGGCGTTGTCGTCGTCGCGCTGGAGGGCGCCGCGAAGCTCCAATCCCGTGACGTCACTGACGCTCCACACGACCTCGAGCCGGTCTCCCTTGGGCTCGACGACGATCACAGCCTCCAAAT
>CAYGTG010000103.1:5927-10852 GCA_964352485.1 uncultured Nannocystaceae bacterium
GCGTACTGCCCGGCGCCGCGCTGGATGAGCTCCAGGTGGCCGACCTGCCGCAAGGTGCGGGCACTGGCGTCGTAGCGCAAGATGGTGGCCGTTTCGCTCGGGACCTCAGCGGCGCCGGAGCCCGCCGAATCCGCGTCGCCAGGCGTCGCTGTTGGAATGCCGGGTGCTGGCTTGCAGGCAGCGGTTGCCAAGAGCGCGCCCAGGACCCATCGTCGAAGCATCGCGAGGGACGCTACCGGTGGCCATTGCACGCTGGCAAGGGTGTTCGGGGGGTTCGGGGTGTGCTATTGCCGCCAGCGATGGCTCTGGAGTTCCTAAGCGGCCTGTTTGGGCGTCGCAATCAGCTCCCGACGGACCAGGTCACGCGGATCCCTCGTCGCGCAAAGAAGGCGGCCGCCGTCGCCACCGCGGGCATGAAGGAGACACTGACCAAGATCGGCGCCCTGCCGGGCCTTGCCGACGTCGCTGAAACCAAGCGCTTGCCGCGAGGCTTCTTCGACCTGGTGGACGTCTTCCTCGCGCATGTCGCCGACTATCACGCGTCTGTTCGGGCGCAGCTGCCCGAGATCGGCGATGACGTCGTGCGTCCGGGCGAAGGTGGTGGGGACGGCCCCTGCCACACGGCACCGATGGGCGTCTCCTCGATCGAAGCGCTGGCGATCTACCGCCGCGTCCGGCCTTGGAAAGACTTCCAGCAGGTCGCGCAGCATCTCGGCGAGCTCGGCGAGATGCAGTTCAAGGACATCCAGGAGGGACACGGGGGCAAAGACCCCGCGAAGATCCGGATGGGTAGCAAGGCGGTCCGCGGGGGCCGGCTGCGCTACGCCAAGCGAATGGAAGCGTGTCCTTACCTGGACCCGAAGAAGGGCAAGTGTCGGATCTGGGAGCACCGACCCGTCGCTTGTCGGATGCATCACCCACTGGGAGATCCGGCGCTGCACCAGCCCGATCACGAGGGCTATCCGCAGGCCGCCGAGGTCAAGAACATCCGCCTGCCCGTGAAAATCCAGGTTGAGCTTCAGCAGCTCGACAAGCGACTGATGCTGCAAGTGTCGCCGTTCTTGTTCGCCGGTACGCTTCAGCTTCTGCAGCTGACCGAGGGGCAGATGCTTCAAGAGACCGGCGAAGCGCCTCAACGCATGCAGCAAGATGGGCAGGTGGTCCAAAAGGCCAACCGCAACGTCAAGCACGCGGCGAAGTTCAAGAAGAAGAAAAAGAAAAAGAAGTAGTCGCGAGCCGAGGCAAGGGCCGGCTGGGCGTACGACGTTCCGGGCGGCCATCGGGCGTGAGCGCTCGGAACGGGCCCGCGACCGCCGAACCCGTCAGCGCTTGCCGGGTGCCGGATAGCTCCCGGCTGAGCGCGCGCCAGCGACGAAGGTCCTCTTTGAGCCGGGTGTCGGCCGAGGTCTCCGCGATGGCCCTCCGGCGAGCCCCCGCAGCAACGCACTCACCGAGGTAGGCACCGAGGCTGGCGCCCAGCGTGGCGGTCGCGATGCCGGCGACCATGCACAGCATGCCAGCGAGTACGTACGCGGTGCTCTGTGCCCCCGCAATGAGCCAAAGGAACGGGATGAAGGCGAGCGCGCTGACGGCCACGCCGACCTGGCGCAGCCGCGCGACCGATCGATGGCTGGCGGCGGCGGCACAGACCAACGCGTGGGCTTCGGCGCGACCGTACATGCGGACCGCCTGGTGCTCGCGAGCGTGGCGGCTCGGATCGCGAATCGACTCGACAGATACTGAGGCTCGGAAGTTGCCTCGCTCGACCGTGAGCCGGACACCATTGCTGGGGCCGGCGGGCGACGATGCGCATACGCGATATCCCTCGCGCTCGGGAAACACGGCTGCCCAGCGGTCGGTGACCCGATCGACCACCGAACGCACTTCGTCTCCCACCTGCGCGCGAGTCTGGCCGCACCGACCGACAGACCACCCGAAGGGCGAGTAGACTGCATCGTTCTCCACCGCTTGATAAAGCTAATATGCCGGGATAGCAGCGTCCACCCAACGGGCGCGAATCGGCCGTAGGCAGCACGTTGCGGCCAGTCTCAGGGCACGTGCGCTCGGCTCCTACCTTGCGCCGATGCCCATTTCATCTTCGGCTAGGCAGCCGCGAGCGGAGTTGTCAGCGCGTCCACTCGTAGGCGATGTACGCCTTCATCTTGCCCTCAGCATCCCCGCACATCGCCGTCACGTCGTAGCGATCGGTCGTGCCCTTGAGCTGCTTGCGATCGTTGGGCTGATCTTCGACGGTGAGTTCGACGGCACCCTCGAGCTTGCCGGTGACCATCTCCACGCACTTGTCCGTCGTCGTGCCCGCAGCGAGTTCGAAGATGACGTGGCTCTTGAACAACCCGGCCTCGTTGGCTTCGGACCGGGCGAAATCCACGAACGTGGCTTCGTCGCCGAACATCTCCTTGCGGAACCAGCTCGGGTCCTGGAAACGAGCGCCGAGGGGGTCGGCCGCTGCGGCCGCAGGCGGCGGCTCCGAGGAGGCCGGCTCGGCGGCGGTGGCATCGTCAGGCGCCGGGTCTGCCTTGCCATCCGGCTTGGCTGCCGCCGCTGCCCCGTCGGGCTTGGCCTTGGCAGCTCCACCACCACAAGCGGAGCAGAGAAGAACGGCGAACGCGGCGGTCGTCACGCGGAGCATTGAGATTCAAAACTAACATACCGTACACCCAGGGGCGAGCTGGATTCAGCCTCTGCGTCGAGCTCTTCGCGCGATCCGCCGCTCGCTCACCGCCGGCGGCGCAGCGAGCCGAGCACCAGCAGCAGCAGTGCGGCGCCTCCCGCTCCGCCCCCCTGGCGGCAGGCGCACGAGACGTCATCGTCCTGCCCGTCCGCCGCGTCTTCGTCCGCCCCGGTCGAGGTCTCGGTGCCGTCCCGACCCGGCGCGTCCGGTGCGGTCGGGGGGACCTGTGCCTCGCGGTACGGACCCTGGAACGCCGGCGGTAGCTGAGGGTGCTCGCCCGTCTTGCAGTGTCGGTTCGGATTGTCGGGGCTGGACCACACGTTATCCGCACGGCAGGTGAGGTTGCGTCCGGCCAGAGTGATGTCGGTCGTAAGCTGGCCCGGGATCTCGATGAACGTGTTGCGCTCGAAGATGATGTCCTCGAGGCCTTCGACCGTTCCGACGTTCTGCGGGTGGGCCCCGCTTTTGACGCCATCTTCGCTGCTCGAGTTCTCGTTGCCCAGGATGTTGTCGACGACGAGCCCATAGCGACTCTTGTTCCCGGTCTCTGTCGACGTGCACTCCGGGTTGTCGCCACGAAAACCGACCGGCTCATAGTCGAGGATTCCGCTGCCTCGAATGGTCAGCTTCTGCTTGTCCGCGCGCAGGTGACCTCCGCGAAAGTCATTGTGCATCCACAGGCCGCGCCAGTGGCCCTGCGAGCGATAGTTGTGCTCGACCGCCTGCTCGACGATGTTGCCCGCGAGCCCGACCCAGTTGAGCATCGGGCAGTCGAACGCCCGGATGTTGATCGGCGGCGGCTCGGTGCTGGACCCGATGATGGAGTTCTCGACGACGTAGGCACCATAGGGATAGGGCACCGCGCTGCAGTCGAGGTCGCCTTGGGTGACGCAGATCCGGCCATTTTGGCTGAGGATGATCTCGCCCCCGCGAGCGTCGTTTCGAAAGTCGAGATCGTTGCCGATGACCGACACGTTCGAATACGACATGCCCAGGCTGACCTCGGGCGTGCGCAGACCAAAGACGGTGATATCCGAGGCCCAAACGTCGCCATAGCCGATGGCCTCCGGCGTGGTTGGAAGGTTGTCGCCGCACTCGCCCGCGCGTCCGACCTCGACGCCGGCGACCTCGGGCCTGCCGTCTGCCTCGCGACCGAAGGGCTCGATCAAGACCTCGCGTTCACCGAACCCAACGCAGAGGCGGCCGAACGACTCGCCGCGCCGCAGAAGAATGCGCCGGCCCGAGACGCCGCCCAAAGCAGGGACCTCGGTCGTGGTCACCGCACCCTCGGGACAGGAAACATCGTCGTCGCCTGCGACAAAGGTGGACGACGAGGACACGCAGATCGTCTCGGACGCCTCGTAGCGATGCTCGGGGGCGTCGACCACGATCTCGACGTACGCATCGTCGAACGCTCCGGAGGCGTCCTGGGCCCGCATCCCAACGACGTAGACGCACTGTCCCTGCGCACACTCGAACGTGTGCATCGCCATCGGGCCGCCGACCTGCCGGGCCTTGGGCAAGCCGGTGGTTTCCCACTCGCCCGCGTCAGGATCGCCGAAGTCGAAATGGTAGCCGAGCTCGTGCCAAGGCTCGGAGGTCTCTGAAGACTCGGTGCCCTCGGCCGAAACCATCACCGGGCATGGCGACACGCAGGACGTGCGGCTGGCGGTGATTCGAGCGTCCACGGACGCGTCCGCAGCAGATGAGGCCAACGCAAGCAGCGTGAACGCGGAGGCCGCGAACAGATGAGAGAGCTTCATGGTGTGATCGTCATGACGCAGCGAGCCGCCAACGGCGCGGTGGCAGCCTCTTCGATCTTCACCCACGGCGCATCGGCGGGTGCGGTCAATCCTTCTTTGGCCGGCTGCTGGTGGACGGCACCGTCGCTCGACCAGAATGGCCCTGGGCCTCGGAACACCTCGACGGAGGCTTCGACCTCGGCAAGGGTCGGGAGGCGCCAGCGCTCGAGGATGCCGTCATCCCACGGTACCCGAAGCACGGAACAGAACGCATCGGCCTCGGTACGCGTCACGCCCTCGGCGACGCCACCAAACCAGCGCAACCCGGCCCCGGTGGCAACATGAGGGATCGTCGCCATCGGTTGCGGAACGTCGAGTGGTACGACGTCGGGGCCGACGTCAGCGGCACATCGAAATCCGAGCATGCCGTTGGCGACGGAGGACTCACGACGAAATCCCGCCCGGCCTCCCTTGGCAACGCCGGCCTTCGG
>CAYGTG010000103.1:10862-13481 GCA_964352485.1 uncultured Nannocystaceae bacterium
TTGACGGCGTAGGCCTGGGAGAACAGGCCATCTCCACGGAAGGGCTTGGTGATGAAGGGCTGCAGCCCAACATCGAGTTCGAAGTCGTCGGCGACCCACTCGAGCGCATTCGAGCCCATGCCGCGGAACCCGAAGAATGATGTGTCGACCATCCCCGTGACCGGCGTGAGCACGCCTCGGTACTCATCTTGGATCTCGTTGCCCCACGGAAAGCGGCGCCCGTCCGGGCCACGCGCGGCGTACTCCCACTCGGCCTCCGACGGGAGCCGACCGCCGCGAGCTTCGCAGAACGCCTGGCTCTGCTGCCGGGTCACGCACGTCTGAGGAACCTGCGCGAGCACCTCTTCGGAGTAGGTCTTGCTGCCGTCGTCTTGCCCAGCCGGACAGACCGCCGGGGTGCACTTCCCCTCCTTCACGCATGCCGCGTACGACGCACGGGTGACCTCGTGCAGGTCGAGCCAGAAGGCGCCCGCTTTCACCCCGCGAGGCGGCTGCCCCGACCACGCGGACTCGAGCGTCTCGCGGATCTTCGCGGCGTCGTACCGCATCGGAATGTCGCCCATCACGAAGCGGCCGCGCGGAAGCTGAACCTGTTGGGCGTGAGTGCCCCGGCGGGTCCGAAGAACCTCGCAGGTGCCCTCGGCGTTTCGGCCGGTACCGCGGACACACTTCGCGACCTTCTCGGGATCGATCTCCGGCTCATCGTTCGTGGCTTTGGGAGGATCGGCAACCTCGACCGGGCGCGGCGCCGGCTGAGGCGCATCGGCGATCGGGTACAGCGGCTCACGGGCGTCGCAACCGGCCCAGAACATCAAGACAAGCGGGATTGCTCGACGCATGCCGGGCGGAGGATACCCCGAGTGGCGCTGCGCGTGCAGGAACCGGGCATGACGCGGGGTCCGGGTCGAGAGACGGTTCTGGAGGCTTCGCCGCGGCGATTCAGCCGCCGGCCTGCCCTACCGGCAGCCAGCGAAAGGCCAGCCACAACACCGCCAACCCACCGATCACATTCGCCGCGGCAATCCCGGCGAAGGCGACCCACACCACGCCAAACATCAGACTCGCGCTGGCCAGCGGCAGATACAGCACCGCGCTCCGCAGGATGGTGAAGCCCAGGCCCCGGGTGGCCTGACCGATGGCGTTGTAGGCCGCGCTGGCCGTGATGATCACGCCGTAGCCACCCAGCGTGCCGCCAACGATCCGCAGATACATGCCTCCGAGGGATCGAACCTCGGGGTCGTCGCTGAAGATCCCGATGATGGGCTCGGCCGCAACCATGAACACCGCGAACACCAGGAACGAGTAGACCAGGCAGAACGCAAAAGCCGTTCGCATGGCCAACTTGGTGCGATCGGTCAGCGCCGAGCCCCAGTTCTGCCCCGCGATGGGACCGATTGCGGCGGACAGGGCCAGCATGGGAATGGCCGCAAAAGACTCGACCCGGGTGGCGACCCCAAACGCTGCGACCGTGTCCTTTCCGAAGCTCGCCAGAACCGCGGTGACGATCGCGATGCAGATGGGGCTGATCATGTTGCTGCCCGCGGCAGGAACGCCAACGGCCAGCAGCTTCCCGAAGGATCGCTTCAGGTGGATCCACGCGGGGATCTCGAAGGTGATCATGTCCTCGCGAATGACGAGCAACCACATCGTCGCAACCAAGGTCGCGGCGCGTGCGACCAAACTCGCCCAGCCTGCGCCCGCAACCCCGAGCTCGGGGATGAAGCTCCACCCATAGATGAACGCGGGGTCGATCACCACGTTGACCACCGCGGCAAACACCATGACCAAGCTGGGGGACAGACTATCCCCGTTTGCGCGCAGGAGACCACCGCCGACCATCGGCACCACCAGGAACGGCATGCCGAGGTACCAGATCTCCATGTACTCGACGACGATGTCCAGCACGCGCCCGCTCGCTCCCAGCAGGCCGAACAGCGGCCGCACCGTGGCAAAACCCAGCAGGCACGCGGCGGCCACCACGATGAGCGCGAGCAGCAGGCTGTCGCTGGCCAGGCGCCGCGAGTTCTTGGCGTCACTGCTGCCGATGGCCCGACTCACCACGGAGCTCGCCCCCGCCGAGAGCCCGATGCTCAGACTCGAAATCGTGAGCACCACCGGAAACGTGAAGCTCAGCGCCGCGAGTTCGTCGGTCCCCAGCTGACCGACGAAGTACGTATCGGCCAGGCTGATCGACAGCACCGCGAGCACCCCGAGCACCATCGGCAACCCCAACCGCGCCAGGTGGAGGCGAACGGAGCCCTCGGTCAGATCACGCGCGTTGGAGGGCACCGGCCGTGATCTGCTCTGTTTCGCGACCAGACGCAAGTGGCGGCGCCGTGCGGGCGCCACGCGAGGGCCAGGCCGAGGTCAGACACCCGGCTCGCAGGTCAGCGGTGCGAGCGTGACCGATCCAATTCGAAAGGTGTCGACATCAGCGGTCACCGTGAAGCCCGTGGTCAAAGCGCCGCCGAAGAGCGTCGTCACGCCGAAGCTCCCGGTCCCGTTGACCGGCACCGTTCCAAGCGACGTTCCATCTTCGCCGAACGCCTCGACAAGCGCCTCGCCAAACGCCTCGCCCACGAACCCGTCTCCATCTTGGTTCCCGCGGATGGAACGACC
>CAYGTG010000104.1:0-13426 GCA_964352485.1 uncultured Nannocystaceae bacterium
CCCGGTACAGCTGCGTTTCGGCTCCTACCCAGGAGCGAAAAATCCTTCGCGATCCACCGCGCCGGGTTTCACCACGGGCTGCTAGCGCCCTCGCCCCTTCGTCTCTTTCGGGGATCGCTCTCGTTTTCGCCGCCGCGGGCCGGCACCAAAAGCAAAGGCGCGGTGTCCATGGAGGACATCGCGCCTTGACGATTGAGACAGCTCCGACGGGTCGGGCTCTTGATGCGGAGCGCTTCTCAGGCGAAGAGCTCGTCGAGTTCTTTGGCGATGTCCGCCTCTTCTTGGCCCTTGACCAACGCGAGCTCCTGGACGAGCAGTGAGCGGGCCGTGTCCAGCATCTTGCGCTCACCGAACGACAACTCTTTGTCGGAACGGAGCAGACACAGGTCACGAAGCACAGTGGCGATCTCGACCAGCGAACCGGTCTTGATCTTCTCCATGTACTCGCGATAGCGGCGGTTCCATGTGGCGGTCGAGATCTTGTCGCCGCGGTGCTTGAGCACCTCGTAGACGTGCGCGACTTCGGGCGCCTCTACGAGACGTCGCAAGCCAACGGCCGCAGCCTTGGGCTTTGGCACCCGGACTGTCATGTTGTTCTCGAGAACGCGAAGAACGTAGAACACAAGCGCGTGTCCTGAGATCTCCTGTTCCTCGAGACCGACCAGCTCGGCCACGCCGTGACCAGGGTAAACGGTCTTTTCGCCTACATTGAAGGAGTTTTCGGCCATGTCGAATCGCTTCCTTGGCGCATTGCCCTCACCGCTTTGAGGCCGCTCTGCCCTAGACGGGGCCTCAGGTTGGAGCGCGAGGATTCGCGCACTTCACGCCGAACTATCGGCAACGTAGGCGGCGTAAAATTAGCAGCACCCGCAATCTCCGTCAATCCCCGGGCTCGCGCCCTGGCCAACCGGACAGCGGCGAGCCGATTGGCGGATCGCACTCGCGGAGCCAAACGCACAATGGGGAGGGAACGAGAAGACATGCGCAGGCAGGTGGGGCAGACGCCCCAGGGCGTCCGCTCATTGTAGCCTGCCCGGGCGTCCATGCGAGCCCACAAATCCGCCCGGGTCGCCGGCGTGGCGTGCATCACGCGTTTGCCCAAAGATGTCCGAGAATCCGCGACAATCGCGAGGTTTTCTACCCGCCGTGCTAGGCTCCGCCGCAATGCGATTCGGCAGCGTTTTCGAACAGTTGGGCCGGCTTCGAGTGCTGCTGGTCGGCGCCGCGGTGGGCGTCCTGGTCGCGAGCGGATGCGCAATGACGCCCGAGCGCTTGCCGAACCTCGACCGCCGCTTCTACGAGGTCATGCCCACTCCCGAGCAGCAGAAGGGCTTTTTGCAGGTCGAGGAGGAGCAACGTCAGGCCTACCTCGAGGAGCAGGGATTGTGGGCGCAATGGTCCGCGCTGAGCCCTGAAGAACGCAAGGCCGCCGAGCGAGGCGAAGTCACCGTTGGCCACCACGAGTTCGCGCTGTTCATGGCGTGGGGCCCGCCGGCAGACACTCTCACTCGCGATCGCGACGGCCGCAAAGCCCTCGTGCACACGTACATCCGCTGTTCGTCAGGTCCCAAGCGGGGCAAATACGTGCGCAACAACCTCGACTGTGACGGCACCTCGGACGAGACCCAGGTGGCCATCAACAACGGCCTGATCGTCGAGATCAAGTACACAACATGATGTCCTCGTGCTCTTCGCCCCGTTTGCACCACCTTTGAGCGCGGTTGAACAAGACGCGTCGGTTGACGTCTGACCGGTCGGACCGCGAACATTGCGGGCCTCGGGAGGCCCCCCTCGCTCATGCTCCGTCTCGCCAAACAGTTCGTTGTCGCCCTCGCACTCGGAGGTCTGTTTGCGATCCCGCCGGCACCGGCCGACGCACACCTGGCGAAGTGGGGCAGCTGGGAGATCACCCACCGCAACTTGATGAAGCTCTTCCCTGAGGCGGATGCCAACGGCTGGAAGATCAAGCGGTACCAGTACAACGACGAAGAGGTGAAGTTCCTCGAGAAGCAGCTCGGCTTCGACCTGTACCCTGAGGACAAGGCCCCGGAGTTCTTTCTCGCGCACGATGCCGAGGGCAAGTTCCTTGGCGTGGCGCTCTTCATCGATCCCCGCACCAAGCCCAAGGTCCTCAACGGCGGCATCCTCACCCTCGAGGTCGGCATCGGCGTCAACACCAAGGGCGAGATCAGCCGCGTCCGCGTCTACGACTATCGCGGCAACCTCGAGCTCACCAAAGACAAGTTCTTGGGTCAGCTCAAGGGACGCACGCTGGACTCGAACTACGAGATGGGCAGAGACGGACTCAAGCCTGTTGAGGGCGAGCCCGAAGAGAGCCAGCTCGTCGCCAACGCGGGACACGAAGCCCTGCTGTTGATGAAGACCGCACTTGGTCGTCGCTAGCAGTACCAGGCCAAGGTCTGCTCCAGGCCGCGTTCCAAGCTGACCGACGGTTCGTAGCCGAGCGCGGTCCGTGCATGTGAGAGCTCTGCGCAGGAATGCAGGACTTCGCCCTTTCGCGCCGGCGCGAAGGAAAGCTGCGAGCCCTGCCCGGCCAGCCGAGCGACGGTTTCGGCCAGCGTGCGGATGGAGGTCTGCGCACCGGTTCCGACGTTGAAGACGTCTCCGCGGAAATCGCTCGACGCGGCCTTGCGGATCGCCTTCGCAACGTCGGTGACGAACACGAAGTCTCGGGTCTGCTCGCCCTCGCCGAAGATCGTCAGCGCCTCACCGGCGAGCCCCCGCTTCATGAAGATCGAGATCACGCCCGAGTAGGGGCTGCTGGGATCTTGGCGGGGGCCGTAGACGTTGAAGAACCGCAAGGAAGCGGTGGGGACACCGTGCACTTCGGCGTACGCCCGCAGTGAGAGCTCGGAGCTGAACTTGTGGATGCCATAGGGGCTCAGGGGCCAGCGCGCAGATGCCTCACGCACCGGGACTTCGTCCACATCGCCGTAGGTTGCCGCCGACGACGCCAGCACCACGCGAGCGCCCGGATGCTTCCGGGCGTACTCGAGAACGTGCAGGGTGCTGCAGTGATTGCGGTGGGCGTCGGCGATCGGATCCTCGAGCGATGCCACCACCGACACCTGTGCCGCCAGGTGGATGATGGCAGCAGGTGCTCCCCACGTGGCATCCACGCCCGACATCGCGGTCTCGAGACCCCCGAGGACGTCGGCTTCGACGACGTGCAGTCGCGAGCCGTCCAGCCCCTCGAGGTTTGCGCGTTTGCCCGTGGAGAAGTCGTCGACGACGACGACCCGCTCGTTGTCGGCAAGCAGCGCCCGCACCAACGAAGATCCAATGAAGCCCGCGCCACCGGTCACGACATACATGTGCGATCACTGTACCTCGCTCTGCTCCGTCTCCAAGGGTCGGCCACCAGCCTCAAGCTCATCATGGGCCTGCCGATGGGATCGAGACCCGATAGGGGCCCCAGCGGGCACGAAAGGACCAGAGCCATGCAGTGCTCCACGCAGGACGTTCACGGATACTCGGTCGTCTCGATCCACGGCTCGATCGACTTCTTCACCTCGCCGAGCCTCTGTCGGGTGATTGCCCCGCTGCTGGACAGCGGCTCTGAGCACATCGTGTTCGATCTCTCGGGCGTCGACTTTCTCGACCAGTCCGGCCTCACCGTGTTGGTCGGCACCGCAACGCAGCAACGTTACTCACGCCGCCGGTTCTCGCTGGTGGGTGCCGCGGGGGCGGTCCGCGGAACCCTGGAGCGGAGCGAGACGAATCTGCCCAGTTTCGGTGCGCTGGAAGAAATCGCTGCCTGAGACGACCTCGCACCTCGCGCCACCGGTGGTCCCCGCTATGTTGAGGCGCAGCGCTTTGCTACCGTCTCGCCCATGAGGTTCGGCCCCGGCACAGCGTTGCTCCTTGGTTGCGTGGTGTCCGGCTGTCTCGCGGACAACCCCGATGGCAGCCAGGAGTCCGATACCGACGACAGCGCCTCGGAGACGACGTCGACGCCTCAGGTTGACAACATGATCGGCTGTCCCGCGGGGGAGTCTTGCTGGGTCGTCCTGGTGGCGCAGTCTCTCGACGATCGGGTCGAGGTGTTCGGCGGACCCGCAGGGGGCACACCGTCGTACCGCGGGGGCATCGACCTCGACCTCAAGCCCGGCACCGAGATCGGACCCCTGGACGAACCGTTCGGCATGGTGCTGTCCGAGACCGGACTGCACGTCATCACCGGCCACTACCCTTCGATCGAGCGCGGGGCGATGCTTACGTTTCCTCGGGCGTTCTTCGACGACCGGGATGCCGCAGTCATCCCCGACAGCAGCTTCTTCGCGGGCGGAGCGTTCAGCGAGGGCGTGATCGAGACTCGCTTCGAGGAGGCCGAGCCCATCTTCGCGCTGAGCCGGCCGGTGTCGAGCAAGCTGCTGGTCAGCGTGTTCGCCAACGACCTCTTCGCCGGCGAAGAAACGTGGACATCGCCCGGCAAGCTCGCGATCGTCGACGCTGCCAATCCCTCGGACTTCGCACTGGCCACGCTCACCGGACTCGAGGGCGGAGACTGCTTGGGCGCATCCCAGCTGATCATGCTCGGCGACGATCAGAGCGCGGCGGTCGCCTGCGACGGCAACGAAGCGATCGCGTTCCTCGACCTCGGCGACCTTTCGGGATCCACCGCCGACGCGGCGGCCGGCATCACCGGGACCCTGTGCGACCTCCCATTCAACGAGAACCGGCGCGTCCGCTACCTCGCGCCCGATGGCGGAGGCGGTGTGCTGGTGGGCGTCGGCCCCACGCCCACCAACGCCACGGCCTCGCAGCTGTACAACGTCACGCCGGCCACCTGCGCGTTCAATCCCTTCCCGGTCGGGACGACCGATGCACAGCTCGGCGAACTCGTTCGCTTTGGCGAGACCCACTGGCTGCTGGCCCGAGGCGCGTTTGCCCCGGACGGTGAGCGCGGTGTGCAGGTCGTCGACGGCAGCGGCGGCATCTGCAACACCCTGCCCGGGCTCGAAGACGCCTGGGACACCGACGGCGACACGCTCTCGCCCTATGCCTTGGCGGTCGCGCCCGACGGCGAACACCTGGCCATTGGCGCCGGGCCCAGCTTCGGTACCGACCAAGACGCGATCTACGGCAAGCTCCTGTGGGCCACGCTCAGCGGGGTCGAGGATCCGTGCACCATGTCTGCGGAGGTCGTCGACCTCACCGACGGCGGCGCAGGACGTGCTCCCGCTCCGCTGCCCACCGACGCTTCCACCTGGAGACGCGCTCCGAACGTCGTCGTCCTGACGCAGGTGGAGGGCGGCGCTTGAAACGGCTTCCGGTCATCGGCCAGGGCGCGCCCGAGCCTGAGCCCGAAGATCCGCTCGCGCTGCTTCGCGGGGGTCGCTTCGCGCTGTGGTTTGCCCTCATGCTCGCCGTCGTCGGGCTGGTGTGGATCGGCTCGCACCGCGTCCACGCCCGCAACACGCAGGACGCTGTCGTGGTGGTCCACTCGGAGCTCCAAGACCGCTTCGCGGGCGCGCTCGCCAAGGCGCCGCCCATGCCTCCGGTCGAGGACATCACCCCCAGCAAGGCGCCCGCGATGCCTCCGGTCGAGGACATCACCCCCGCCAAGGCGCCCGCGATGCCTCCGGTCGAGGACATCACCCCGGCGGATGAAGACGCCGAATATACGGTCGACCGGTTTGGGCGGAAGCGGTCCAAGTCCGGCGCAATCATCCTCGACGAGGGCGAAGACGAAGACGTCGGGATCAACTCCTCGACCCGCCAAGACCTCGATCAGGGCGGCTTCTTCGACCCGGGCGCGTTCGACGACGCCAAGACGGTCAAGAAGAAAGCCTACGTGCACCTGATGCCGGGGCTGCCCAACGAGGTGTTCTTTGGCGCGGGCATCGTCATCTTGCTGCTGTCGTTTGTGATCTTCGAGCGCTACGGCAAGAACAAGAACCCGCGGTCCTACGCGCGCAAGTACTGGAAGTTCGAGCTGACCCAGTTCGCCTGGTTCCAGCGCGCGATGAAGAGCCGCTGGTTTCAGCCGGTGGTTCAGATCCCGGTGGTGGTCGGCTTCCTCGCGGTCATCGTGATCGGCTTCGTCGGCTCGCAAGACCCTGGCCGCAACATCGCCCCGGTGCTCACCTGGAACATCTGGTGGATCGGCCTCATCTTCGGCGTCTTCTTCGCCGGGAACCTGTGGTGCTTCATGTGCCCCTGGACCGCGATCCCCGACTGGGTCATGCGACTGTCCTTTACGGGCACCAACCGGATTCGCGGTCTTGGCAAACGCTACCCCAAAGCCAAGGCCTGGATGTGGCCGGCGATCATTCTGTTCGCGTTCGTCACCTGGCTGGAGATCGTCTTCGACGCCGCCAACCGCCCGTGGCTGACCTCGGTCATCGGCCTGGCCATGATCGGTCTGGCGTGGATCTTGCTCCTCACCTACGAGCGCAAGGCCATGTGTCGCTACGTGTGCTTCGTCGGCCGGGTCAGCGGTCAGTACGCGATGATGGGCATGCTCGAGCTTCGCCGCCGCGACCCGGACGTCTGCCGCAAGTGCCAGACCAAGGACTGCTATCATGGACGCGAGGGCCACGGCCTGCCCTGCCCCACCCACGAGTTCATGGGCGGGATGAACGAGAACCAGTTCTGCACGCTGTGCACCGAGTGCGTGAAGAGCTGTCCGCACGACAACATCGCGCTCAACGTGCGCAGCAGCGGCGCCGACGTCCTGCACCCGCACCGCACCAAGCCCGACGAGGCCTACATGGCCGTGCTGGTGTTCATCGTCAGCGCCTTCCACGGCGCCGCGATGATTCCGCTGTGGATGGAGTGGGAGGACTCGCTGCGCGGCTGGCTCATCGATACGCAGGTGAGCGTGCTGGGCAGCGACGTGCTCGGCTTCGGCGGCCACAGCGGCGGCCTGATGACCTTCACGCTGATGATGCTGCTGTGCATCTTCGTGCCCGGGTTCCTCTACTGGGCCCTGTGCTGGCTCATGCGGGCCGTCAGCGGTCGGACCGACTACTCGACCCGGCAGCTGTTCATCAAGTTCTCGTTCACGCTGCTGCCGATCGCGCTCTTCTATCACCTGGCCCACAACGCCACGCACGTGTTCTACGAGTGGTCCAAGCTCCGCCGCCTCGCCAGCGACCCGCTCGGCTGGGGCACCGACTTCTTCGGCACCGCCCGTGCGCCCCTGTCTGCCCTGTGGTCGCCCGAGAGCATCTGGTACCTGCAGGTCGCGCTCATCATCATCGGCCACATCTACGGCATCGTCGTGGCCCAACGCGCCGCGTTCCGGCTCTACAAGGACAAGAAGGCCAGCTTCCGCGTCCACCTGGTGATGATGGTGGGGATGATCCTGATGAGCATGCTGAGCCTGTGGCTGCTGGCGCAGCCGATGTTCATGCGCACCGCTGAGGTGTGAGGCTGGTTCGGGGTCAGAACGCGTCGATTGCGAAAACCGCCGTCCAGACAGTCTCCCCGTCAACCTCGCATTCGACCTCGTGCATCCCTCCGAACGCGGAGGGCGGGAAAGAAACGGTGCATGCACCAATGAGGTCATCGGGGGACAGAGGGGGACAGAGCGTCCTCGTCCCACATCTCTAGGACGAAGGGATTGGTCAACACAACGTCTGTTCCCAGGACTTCGTTCCACACCGGCGAAGTCGTGTTGCTCTCGCTTGCCGATTGGGAAAACACGAGCCCTGGCCCCATGCTGCTCAGCTCGAGGTAGGGATCGGGGTCGTCGAAAGCATCCAAACCATCTGCCAGGATTTCGCCACTGAGGAGCGCGATCGTCCACGTCGCGGCCACACACGCGTTGTCCTCGCACACCGCGTTCGTTCCACAGTCCTCACACGCACCGAAGGAGCCGCAAGTGTTGTTGGCCGTGCCGGGAAAGCACTCTTCGCCGACGCAGCATCCGTCGCCGGACGAGCGTCGCCTCGCACGCGTCGCGATGCCCCTGCGCCCACTTTTGTGTGTAGTCATCGACGAGCGACGAGGCGGTCTGCCACGTTCGGGCCGCGAAGGGCAGCGTCGTCGCCAGCATCGCGTCCCCAATGACCGCGCGGCGCCGGGGGTTCCAAACCGACTCGAGTTGTTCAGCTGCCCCACGGCAAGGGACCTCCGTCGGTGCCATCGCCCACCAAGCCCATGCCGTGACGCCCGCGCCGGCCAACGCTGCGACGGCAAGGCCTCGGCGGCCACGCGCCCGCTGCCGCGCAACCGGGTCTTCGACGAGCTCGTCCAACAGCGCAACCATCGACGGCCATCGGTCCGCGGGGTCTTCGGACAGCCCGCGTTCCAGTGCGCCTCGAATGCGGGTTGGCAATGACGACGCGCCGGCGCGCGTTGCCCGAGTCGGCCGTTCACCGCACAGCGACTCCCACAGCGCGACGCAGAATGCGAACTGATCGACCGCCGGCGTGAGTTCCAGCCGCGCCACCTGCTCCGGCGCCATGTAGGCGGGAGTTCCGGCTGCTGGAGGCGCAGGGGGGGCACGTTCATCGAGGTCGGTCCGCAACGCCAACCCGAAGTCCGCGACACGAACCCTTCCATCGTCACCGACGACCACGTTTTCCGGCTTGAAGTCGCGATGGATGACCCCTGCGTCGTGGGCCGCGGCGAGCCCTCGGCCAGCCTCTACGAACATGGACACGGTCCGTTTCACCGACGGCTGTTCTTCCGCGAGCACCCTCCGCAGCGAGCGACCCTCGACACATTCCATCGCGATGTAGGGCCGGCCTTCGAACAGCCCGATCTCGTGAACCACAACCACGTTGGGGTGACTGAGTCGGGCGAGGCTTCGCGCCTCGGCGGTGACTTCCTCGCGCGCCGACACCTCACCCGAGTTCAGCAGTTTGAGGGCGACGCGCCGATCGAGCTTCGGATCGTACGCCGCGAACACCTCCCCCATTGCGCCGGAGCCGATGCGCTCCAGTAACGTGAAACGATCGACGACGGTTGCGACGTCGCTCTCGCCGATCAGCCCGGCCCGTACCTTGGCGATGATCCGCCCCTCCCAGAGGTCCTCGCCTTCCTGGGCGTCGGCAAAGAGCGATCCCAGCGATGACTGCGACATCCACTCCAGCCCTCGCTCCCGGTCTGGGCCGCTCATTGGGGCCTCTGGCGCACGACGCGAGAATAGCGCAGGTCGGCCGGGGTCGCCCGGTCGCAACAATCGCGGTCACGGCCGGCCCGTTCCGGTTCGGGACGCGGCTGCGGGTTGATCCGACACGTCGGCGATCCCACGAAGGATCGCATGAGCGGCTCCAGTGACCTCGCCGAGCAGACGCCGGGTCACGCCGACTATGCTGGCCAAGACCTTCGGGGACAGGATTTCTGTGGCAAGTCGCTGCGGGGAGCGAATTTCTCCGACGCGGACCTCACCGGGGCGCTGTTCTACGAGGCGGACCTCACCGACGCGGAGTTCACCGGAGCCCGACTCGATGGGGCGAACTTCGAGAGTGCGAACGCCACCCGCGCCTGCTTCGGAAACGCGAGCCTGGTCGAGGCTCGCCTGTTCGGCGCCGACCTCACCCGCGCCACGCTGTCGGGCGCAGATCTTTCCCGTGCCGACGTTCGTGGCACCTTGTTGGTCGACGTTCGCATGGTGCAGTGCAAGCTCGATGGTGCCGACCTCGAGCGCGCCAACCTCACCGGCGCCTCAGCGCGTGGTTCATCCTGCGAGGGGGCGATCTTCAATCGAGCCAAGCTCGATGGCGCCTGCCTGCGAGAGCTTCGAGGGGCAGGCAGCGCGCGGTGGATCGAGTGTGAAATCGACAAGGTCGACTTCACGGGCGCGTATCTGCTTCGCCGGCAGATCCTCGACCAAAACTACATCCACGAGTTCCGCAATCAGAGCCCGGCGCACCGACTGATCTATTGGGTGTGGTGGGCAACCTCCGATTGCGGGCGCAGCTTGCTTCGTTGGAGTTTCTGCACCGCCCTCGTCGCGATCATCTTCGGGCTCGGCTTCTCCGTCGTCGACGTGGACTTCGGCTCCAACCCGACGGTGCTCTCGCCCTACTACTTCAGCCTCGTTACCCTGACCACCTTGGGCTACGGCGACATCCTTCCGACCTCCATGGGAGCCCAAGCCCTCGTGATGGCCGAAGTGGGAATCGGGTACATGATGATCGGCGGCATGCTCTCGATCTTCTCCGACAAGATGGCGCGGAGGGCCGGCTGATGGGCATCCTCAAGCGACTGTTCAAGCGCGACCCCAAAGCCCAGCTCGCCAAGATGGCCGGGGACTTCACGCTGCCTTCGCTGCCCAAGGTGGCCATGGAGGTGCGCGCGCTGCTGCGGAAGGACGACTCGAGCAACCACGACATCGGGGAGTGCCTCAAGCGAGATCCAGGTCTCACGATGCGCCTGCTCCAATCGGTCAACTCGGCCGCGGCGGCTCGGCGACGACGCATCGCCGACCCCACCCAGGCGGTCGGTCTGCTCGGACGCGCCAACCTCGAGTACCTCGTGCTCGCGCATGCCACACGCGATGCCCTTCCCAACCCGAAGGCCACCGGCTATTCCGCCGAGCAATTCTGGGAGATCGCTACGCAGCGAGCCTCGCTGGCCGAGACCATCTCCCGCCAGGTCAAACCCGCCGAGGCGGGCATCGCCTACGCGAGTTCGTTGCTTCAAGACATGGCGATCCCCATTCTCGCCAAGGTCATGCGCAAGGAGTACCGACCCCTGCTCGCCGAGGTCAACGGAGACTGGAACGTGCTCGACGACCTCGAGCGCGAGACGCTGGGGTGGGACCACGGAGACTTCGGAGGACTGATGTGCGAGGTGTGGCAGTTCCCCGACGAGATCACCGCCGCGGTCACCTCCCACCATCGAGACGCGCATGAAGAGCTTCCCGTGCCCGGCGCGGTGCGAGCGGTGGCGTTCATGCACTCGCCCAAGGTCAGCCCGCAGGACCTTGCGCGACTCGAAGCGGACCTCGACCACACGTTCGGAATCTCGCCCAACGAGACCCGAAAGCTGCTCGAGCTCCACTTCGCCGCGTAACGATCCGCGGCGTGAAAACGTGGGCTGCTCGTACCCCAGATCCAGGGCCCGTTCCCGGAGAGGGAGAGGGGTTCGGCGCACCCCCCACCCCGAAGGCGGTCGCGCGCAAACGCGTTCCGGACTTCGGGCATGAGGTGCTACATGGAGACGAAGGCGAGCAGGCTGAGCGGAAGCGCCCCGAGCAGCAGAGCGCGCGAGACTTTCTCCCAGCGGCTCTCCTCGAGGAGCGTGTGCATATCGGTGGCGATGGTCATGCGCTGGCCCACTGTGAACCCATCGGCCGTGCGCGCTCGCTGCTTGAGGGTTGTGTGGAGCTGCCGTCAGCCTTGACGACGCCTCGCGCTCCGCACCGAGCAAACGCACCGATATTCGGACTCCCCAGACTGGCACGGTCATTGCTCTTGTTAGCGGTACATGTTCTCGATGTTTGCGCTCTTTCTCGCGGCCGCCTCGCCCGAGGCCAAGCCCGAGGCCAAGCCTGAGCCCAAGGAAGATCTCGGTCGGCAAAAGGTCAGCGCAACAGCGCTGGGCGCATCCGGAGTCACCCTCGCACCCGGGCAGCCTCAAACATACGCGATCCGCTCCCCCGCGATGCTGCTGTTCGACGTGGGGTTCTTTCATCCCGAGCATCAATGGCTGGAGTTCTCGCCGTCGCTGATGTTTGAGTTCGAAAGAGGACAGCTGTTCGGACTCGGTTTCCGACTGCGCGCTTTCACCTCG
This sequence comes from uncultured Nannocystaceae bacterium, assembly GCA_964352485.1. Classification (GTDB taxonomy): domain Bacteria; phylum Myxococcota_A; class Polyangia; order Nannocystales; family Nannocystaceae; genus CAJXVA01. Next base: position 11,716 of record CAYGTG010000104.1, read on the forward strand.
CTCGGTCGACTTCGTGTCTACGCGATCGGCGGTCTGGAAGGTTTTGTGGCACCCAAGACGCTGCTTGGGGTTCGGCTCGGCGGCGGCGTTGCGATTCCGCTCCACCCTCGGTTCTCTGTCGTGACCGAGGTCGGTCCCACCGTCTACTTCTTTGGCAACGACCTTCCCAAGTACACCACAGTGACCAAGCTCGACGCTGGGGTCGGAATCCGGGTGAACTTCTGATGTACAGATCCATTCTCGCTCTGGTCTTTCTCGCGCTCCTTCCCGCGTGCAACTGTGAAGTCGTGTCCTGCGTGCGGCACTCCGATTGTCCTCAGGAGCAGGTCTGTGATGCCGGAGCCTGCGGGTTTGCACCGCTGGCCGCCGACACCGACACCGACACCGACACCGACATCCCGGACTCAGACACGGACATCGTCGGCGCAACCGCAACAACCTCGGGCGACGAGACGACCGGGGGCGAGACGTCGATGCCCGATGCCACAACGACGCTCGACGTCTCCACAACGACGTCCTCCGCGGACAGCACCGGGTCCACAGGGGCGTCCTTCCCCGATACCGATACCGATACCGATACCGATACCGATACCGGAGCCCTGATCGCGACCCCCACGGTGTGGCCATGAAGTCCATTCCCATTGTCTTCCCGATCGCCCTGTTCGTCTCCGGGTGTTTCCAAGACATCGTTCCCGACAGCGAGCCCGACTCCGCCGAGACGGCGGTCAGCGAAACGCCCATCGGCCCCGCGGCCGGCACAGGTGGCACCCAAGACGAGCGTGGTGAGTCCTCCAGCGGAGCCGGGAGCGAGGGAAGCTCGGACTCAACGGCCGAGCCGCAGTGTGGCGATGGTTCCGTCGATCCCGGCGAGAGCTGCGACGACGGCAACGACCGCCCAGGAGATGGTTGCGACGCCAGCTGCAGCGTTGAGCCCGGCGCCTGTGATCCGCAAAGCGCGACGGTTGGAGAGGACCTCGAGCGAGGCATCGGCGTGTGCAAGGACTCCAGCGGCAACACCTGCGAGAAGGACTTCGCCAGCCTCTGCGCGCCCCAGTGGCACCTATGCTCCTGGACCGAGCACGTCAAGCTCAACGACGGCGTCTACATCCAGCTCGAAGACGTCCCTGCGGTAGGCGTGATCCGCTGCCGTACTCTTGGCGGCTCGGGGCACTACACGAGCCACGACTTCAGCGTCGACGGTCCCGACAGCTGCGAGATCGGTACGTCGAGGGTCGACTGCCCCACCAATCTTGGTTGCAACGAGACCGCGCTCGCTGCCCTGTGTTGCGCTCCCATTCCGTCGTGTGGAAACGGAATGATCGATGCGGACCTCGAGGAATGCGACGACGGCAACGATGACGACCTCGACGACTGCAGCAACAACTGCGCGAGCCGACAGGGCTCGGGGCCATTCTGCTGAGGACGGCGCGCCCTCAGCAGAGACGCGACCGAGGCGTGCCAGACGACGACCGGTGCCTCAGGCGCACCCGTCAGCAGCCCAGCAACCAGAGCGACCAGCATCTGCGTCCTCGTATCACTGCTCTCATCAGCCCAACCGGGGGCCGAGCCCATGCAGCCCGGCACGTCTCTCTAGGCCTGAAGCAAGCGCTGCTTGATTCAGGCCTAGCAGCCCGTGGTGAAACCCGGCGCGGCGGCTCGCGATGGATTTTTCGCTCCTGGGTAGGAGCCGAAACGCCGCTGTACCGGGCGT
>CAYGTG010000105.1:0-13421 GCA_964352485.1 uncultured Nannocystaceae bacterium
GGGCGGGGATCGTCCGGGCGGCGTCGCGGACGCGTCGCGCTCCCGGCCGGGTCAGGGCGCCACCAAAACCCAGAAAGTGCCCGCGCGTCCAGTAGCGCCGGCCCAGCTCGCCGCTGCCGGTCCACCCGTGGATCACGCTCGGTGGCAGGTCGGGGCGGTCGAGGGCGGCGAGCAGGTCGTCGTGGGCGCGCACGGCGTGGAGCACGAGGGGCAGCTGGTGGGCCCGGGCGAGCTCGATCTGGGCGTCGAGGACGCGTCGCTGTCGCGCGCGGGGCACGTCGATGGCGTAGTCGAGACCGCACTCCCCCACGGCCCGCAGCTGTGGGGGTCGGCGCTCGAGCAGGTCGGCGAGGCGCGAGAGCTCGGCGTCATCTGCGCGTTCGTCGACGCCGGTCAGGGACCAGGGGTGAATTCCAGCGGCGGTGAAGATTTCCGGGGCCTCCCCCGCCTCGCACATCACGGCTTTATGCATAGAAAATGCATACGAATCCACCGGCTGTGCGGCCGGCGCCAGGATCGCGCGAACGCCGGCCTGGAAGGCCCTCTGGAGGCGAATTTGGCGCGCTCCGGCATCGCCGAACTGCGCCGAATTCACATGTGCATGACTATCGAAAAAATACACCGACACTGCATCTTTCGCGCATTTGACGCTGACCGGACCCTCGTGTACAACGCCAGCGTCCCTCACCAGGAAGCAACGAACATGGCAGCAATGAGCAGGATTGAGCGAGTCCTTCGTCACGATGGCATCGTGGCGGTTTTGGATCTTACCGCGGAACAGGCGCAAGCCGGTGGGGAGCCCTCCTGGGTCGGCGACGACCGCTGGAAGCCCATCGTCCTCGAGGCGGTGCGACTGCGGCAGATCGCCAACGAGCCCTCCGTTCGGGTCCTTGTCGGCGATCACGCCGTGCTGGTCTCGGGCGACGACCGTCACGTCGTCGGCGTGGTCTTCATCAAGGGTCACCCCGTCGTGAAGTCGGTCGTTCGCATGGTGCGGCAGCTGCTGCGTCAGCCGAGCTCATCTTCTTCGGGCCTGTGAAGCCCCGGTCCTCACGGGGCCTCGCCAAGGCCGCGGAAGTGTTTCCGCGGCCTTTCTTCTTGGGTGCGGGTAGAGTTCGCGCGTGGCACCGGATGCATCCCTGATCCAAGCCCTCGTCGATGTCGTGGGCGCCGACCACGTGCGAACCCAGGCCGACGACCTGCACTACTACGGCACGGACCGGTGCCGTGGTGATTGGCCGATCGCGCCCAATGCGATTGTCCTCCCCAAGACCACCGAGCAGGTTCAGGGGGTGATCCGAGCCTGTGCGGCTGCGGGTGCCGCCGTGGTGCCTTCGGGTGGACGCACCGGGCTCACGGGAGCGGCGACCGCGACCGGCGGCGAGGTCGTGCTGTCTCTCGAACGCATGACCGCGATCCTCGGAGTCGACGCCGCAGGGCAGACGATCCGGTGCGAAGCGGGGGCCACTGTAGAGGCGGTCCAGCTCGCGGCCGAAGCCGAGGGGCTGCTCTATCCCGTCGACTTCGCCGCCAAGGGCAGCGCGCAGATCGGCGGCAGCATCGCGACCAATGCGGGCGGCGTGAAGGTGCTGCGCTACGGCTCGACCCGTGCCTGGGTCAGCGGCCTCGACGTGGTGGTGGCCAGCGGGGAGCTGCTGCATCTGGGCGGCTCACTGGTCAAGGACAACACCGGGTATGATCTTCGCCAGCTCTTCATCGGTTCCGAGGGAACGCTCGGCATCATTGTCGGCGCGACGATGCGGCTGTGTCCCCCGCCGCAGGGTCTCCTCGTCGCCCTATGCTCCGTACCCAGCGACGAACACATGCTGTCGCTGTTTCGTCGAGCCCGCCGCGAGCTCCCGCTGCAGGCGTTCGAGTGCTTCGACCAAGCGTGTCTGCGACATGTCCTCGAGCACCGGAGCCTCGTCGGTCGAGGACCCTTCGCCGAGCCGAGCCCCCAGCACGTGTTGATCGAGATCGAGGTCGAAGGTGCTGGCGAGAACGCGCACGACCAGGCGCATGATCGTCTGACGCTGTGCTTGGCGGATGCGCAGGACGCCGGCGAGATCGAAGACGCCGTCGTCGCATCGACCGCCGCACAAGCCAAGGACCTTTGGGAATATCGTGAGGGCATCAGCGAGTCTCTGCACGCTCACGCCCCGCACAAGTCGGACATCGCGCTGCCGATCTCGACGGTCACCGCCTTCTTGCATGCGTGGAGGCCCGCCGTCGCCAAGGCGTTGCCGGACGCAGAGGCGGTGGTGTTCGGCCACATCGGGGACGGCAACCTGCACCTCAACGTCCTCAAGCCCCCGGCCGAGGACCTCGCGTCGTTCGTCTCGCGGGCCAAAGCTTTCGACGAGGAGACCTATGCCCTCGTCCAGAGCTTTGGCGGCAGCGTCTCGGCCGAGCACGGCATCGGCTTGCTCAAGCGCGACCATCTGCACTTCAGTCGCGCCGAAGGCGAACTGGCGATGATGCGGGCGATCAAGGCCGCGCTCGACCCGACCGGGATGTTCAACCCCGGCAAGGTGCTCCCAGCCTGATATCGTCCTCCTCGATGCGTCGCTCGGGGTTCTGCGTTGTTGGTCTGATCCTCGCGGCTTGTGGGGTTTCTTGCGGTGGCGATGCGTCTTCAGAGGCGAGCACCACGCCGACTTCGGCGAGCGTCGGGTCCACGGCGAGCGGGACCGAGTCCGGAACCGAAGGCCGCACGCAGACCTCCACGGACTCCGGATCCGCCACGTCCGAGACGACCACGCCCTCAACATCGACGAGCCCCACCAGTGCGGCCGACACGTCCAGTGGAGGCGGCGAGGGCTGCACGTTCTGCAGCGGACCCAACGAGCGATGCGTCGACGACGAGTGCGTGACGACGTGCCAAGGACAGCTCCCCGATCCGTGCGTCGCGGACGGTCAGGTGTGCGACCACATCACCGGTGAGTGCGTCGACCCGGGGGGTGCATGCGTGCTCTGGGGCGAGTACACCCCGTGCGGCGGCCAGCTGTGCGGCCCCGGTTCGGCATGTGATGACCAAGGTGAGTGTCTGCCGTTTCCCCCGTGTGCCGGCGTGGCGTGTAGCGACGACAACGCCTGTTGGGGCACGTTCTGCTCGTGCGAGCGCAACATCGATTGTGAGCCGCCGACCGACGACCTGCTCAACGGTCCGTTCTCGACCGAGATCAGCGACCTCGAGTTCGCCGACGACTGCACGGCGTGGATGGTCACGCTGCGCTCGGGCACCGACTTCTTGCGCCGACTGACGCCGGATGGCGAGGTGACCGAATGGGCGGGCGTCTCCAACCTGAACATGGGCGAGGTCGCCGTGCTCAAGGCCCTGACGCCACCGCCCGCAGCCGCCGTGCCGTTGCCCCTGGGGGCAGGCATCGTGCCGCCGCCGCCATTGCGCGTCGAGGGCATTGGGGAGGTCGCGCTGTCGTATATCTGCTGTTCGACCTGCGGTTGCTTCAGTGACCCGCCGCAGGGCGTCTCGCGATTGGTCGAGGACGACCTGGCGCAGCCGCTTCCGCTGGTCATCCCTGCCGTGGTGACCGACTCGACGGGACCCTTTGGCAACACCGGGGCGGACTCGGGTCCGTTCGGACTGACGTGGGGGATCGATCGGGTGCTCTACGTGGGCAATGCGGAGGGGAACGGAAACCTGCACACCGCCGATCTCGAAGCGGAAACCCAGCAGCAGATCTCGATGTTCGATGATCGCGTGACCGCTGCGGCGCCGTTGACCGAAGCCCACATCACGGTCGCGACGCTGGGCGGGACGATTTACCGCTACAACGTCATCACCAACACCGCGACAGAGATCGTCGACGTGGGGCAGGACGTGACGAACATGTCCTTCGACGCGTTCTCGGGCCTGCTGTACGTCAGCATGCGGGACTTCGAGGTCATCACGCTCGAGCCGTTCACCGGCGTGACCGCGGCATTCCAGACGATGCCGGCGCGAGGCCGCGTGACGGTCAGTCCCAACGGCCGCCTCTACTACGCCCCGCTGGGCATTCTCGATGCTCAGCCGATCTCGTCGTGGGACCTGCCGGACTCGCTGTGACGCAACGGAGTCCCCACGCGGACGATGTCGCGTTGGCCCGGGCCTGCGTGCTCGGAGACGCTCCCGCCTTGCGAGAGTTCGAAGCCCGACTTGGGCCGGAGATCGATGAGGCGCTGCAGCGACTCGGCCTGGACCATGGTGAGGCGGGCGATGTGAAGTCGCGCGTTCTCGAGAAGCTTCTGGCGCCGCCCTCGACCAAGCTCGAGCAGTACGTGGGGCAGGGGCCGCTGGCATCTTGGGTGAAGGCTGTAGCGACGCGAGAAGCGCTGAGTCTTCGCCGGACTCGCGCGAGGCGGCGTGATCTGCTCGACGCTGCTGGCGACGCGCTCACCCCCGTCGATCCCGAGCTTGCGTTTCTCAAGCGGCACTACCGCGACGCGTTTCGTGAGGCGTTCGGCACGGCGGTGCATGAACTCACCGCCCAGGAGCGCCTGATGCTTCGGTATCGCTTCGTCGAGGGCCTCACGCTCCTCCAGCTGGCCGCGGCCTGCGGTGTCCACCGAGCCACCGTCGCGAGGCGCTTGGCAACGCTCAAGGAGCGCCTGTTCGCAGGGACGAGGGCTCAGCTGTTGGCCCGTCTCGATGTCCCGGCCGAATAGCTGGAGAGTATTTTCCGGCTCATTCAGAGCAACTTTGACGTCAGCATGCGGCGCCTTCTGGATTGGGCCCGCCCTCCCCGCGTGAGTCCGGCCACTGGAGAGCCACGGGGTCGTGATCCGATCGCCGCTACGGGGACTCTTCGGTGGTGATGACCTTGCCCTTGGCTCGACTGCCTCATTGCTGTGCCGCGGTCCTGCTGTCGTTGATGGCCGCCGGATGTTTCGACCCGGAAGACCCAAGCGCGCAGACCGATGCCCCCGGCGAAGCCTCGTCGTCGACCGGAGCGGACCCCAGTGGGGAGCCGACCCCCACGACCGGCGCGAGCACGACGGCGTCGACAACCTCGGGTTCGTCGGCGACGGGTGTTGGAACCGACTCGAGCAGCAGCAGCAACAGCAGCAGCACGAGCGCCGAAGCGGACACAGATACAGACGGTGGTGCGGAGACCGACACCGACACCGACACAGACACGGGCGGGCCGCTTCCGCTGGAATGCGAGGATGGAATCGCGGCCCCCGGGGAGGTGTGTTTCGGTGAGGCCGCGGTAATCAACGCGGGCGACATCGGCCATTCGCCCCGCGTCGGCAACGTCGGCGGCAACGACAGCATCGATCTCGTGTACCTGGGCGGAGATCAGATCCTCGTTCGGCTTGGTGACGGCACCGGATCCTTTGGACCAGAACTCGCGGACGAGACCATCTTTTGCACCCAGATGGAGCTGGCCGACGTCAACGGGGACGGCAACCTCGACGTCGTCGGAACCGGGACCTACTACGATACGCTGACCGTGGCGCTGGGCAGTGGGACCGGGAGCTTCACGCTGCAGGCCCCCGCGCTCACGGTGGGTGCGAACCCGGTCCAGATCGTGGCCGGAGATCTCAACAGCGACGACTACGCGGACGTGGTCACGATTCATGGCACCAACGAAGGGGGGAACGGAGGCGGACGTCCGGCGACATCGAATGAGGCGGGCGTGTTCTCGGTGACCGACTACCTTTCCACCGGTTCGCAGCCCGGCCGCGACGTGACGATGGGCGACTTCACCGGCGATGGGATCCTCGACGTCGCCTATACGCTCGGCGGTGGAAACGACCGGGTTCGTATCGCGATCAACAACGGGACCGGCGCGTTCGGCCAGTCCCTGGCCGTCAACGTGAGCGCTTCGCAGGCGACCGGAATCGTGGCCGGAGACCTCAACGATGATGGGGACGATGACCTCGCGGTCGGCAACGGAGACGAAGTCCTGGTCTTGCTCGGCACCGGAACGGCGTCATTCCAGCCGGCCATCTCTTTACCCGCTGCTGGAAACGCCACGTTTGTCGCCATCGATGACGTGACCCACGATGGCGTCCCAGACGTCATCGCGATCTACGACGACACGATGGCGGTCAGTGTGTTCCCAAGCCTGGCCGACGGGACGTTCGGTGAACGCGTCGACTTGAGCCTTGGCGTCACCTCCGACTCCCTGTCCACCGGGGATGTAAACGCGGATGGGATCCCAGACCTGATCACCGGATCGACCGACGACGAGCTGATCACCATCTTGATCTCGACCCCCTAGTCGGGCCGGCGCCGGCGGCTATCGCTTTGCACTCAGTCCGATGGTGGCTTCGCAGACAAAGGCCTGCTCGTTCTCACAGTTGGTGTCGTTCCATGCCCAGTCGTCTTCGAGGGCAAGCTCCACGCAGTTCTCGTTGTCGACGTTGTTGGGCTCGCCGAATGCCCAGGCGAAGTAGGTCGCATCGGATCCATCGCTCCAGACGTAGTCCCCCTCTTGAGCGAGGTCCTCCAGCCCAATGAACCAGTCTCGGGGTCCGGCCACGTTGTCGCGGACAAAGGAGTCTTCGGGAAGGTCGGTGATGCTCGTGAGGTCGGCGCCACGGTCGAGACAGAACTCGCGGCCGGCAAAGCGGTTCACCGGGCCTTCACAAAACCAGTAGACGCTCACGCCTCGCGCGGTGAGCGTGCAGGCATCGCATGCAGCGTTCTCCAAGGAGAACTCGTCGAGGACACCGTTGCAGTTGTTGTCGATCCCGTCACACAGCTCGGGCGCGCCAGGATTGACCGTGTCCAGCGTGTCATCGCAGTCGGTGTTGTCTTCTACGAATCCCGCCACACCCTCGCAGGTTTCCATCGCCATCTCGGGATCACCGAACCCGTCCTCATCCGCATCGGCGAACACCTGCAGCGGCTTTGCGCAGCCACCTGTGCTGCTCTCGGTGGAGTCGCCCGCGCTCGAGTCCTCGCTGCTTGTGCCGGGCCCGGTCGAGTCTGCCGCTGCCGTGGTCGAGCTCTCGCTTCCGCTCCCGGTCGGTCCGGCGGTTGTGGACGCATCGGGCATCCCCGTCGTGGGCGCAGCCGAGTCCTGCATGTTCCCGAAGGGGGTGCCGCTGCTGGGTTGCGCCGTGCAGGCCAAGGTGCACCCCAGACCGAACATGCCAACCGCGTGAGTCCAGTTCATGACAAGAGTCTAGCAACTGGTCCGCGGCGCGCGTGTGGCAACACGACCCGCGATGCCTGTTGGCATTGGCCCCAGGTTGCCTTCGAGCGGCTCGCGGGCTGCGTGAGCAGCAGCAGCCTGCGGCATCCGACTGCGAAGGAGGCTGCTACGTCGCCTTCATCGGGTAGGCTCGCTGCGGCTCATGGTGGGTTCGTCTATGAATCGCCAGTCCGCGGGTCATGAACTCTGAAGGTGCACACTCGCCGGCGCAGACCGGTTGCTTGAATGAGGACGAAGCGATCGCCCTGCTCGAAGCCACGGATGAAGGCAGCGGGGCCCGGTGGCGCACGCACTTGAGCGGATGCGAGAGCTGCCAGGAATATCTCGCCGCACTGGCTCGGGTCCTGCTTCCACCCTCGGAGGCCACGGCCGGAGGGTGGGGTCCCGAAGATGACGTGCTGAGACCCGGCACTCGGCTTGGTCAATACGTCGTCGAGGCGATGATCGGGCGTGGCGGCATGGGGGCGGTCTACCGGGCGCACGATGAGCGCCTCGATCGCGCCGTCGCGATCAAGGTCTTGCAGCAGGAGGTCGGCCAGCGACGGGTTGTTCGGCTTCGCCGGGAGGCTTCGGTCATGGCGAAGATTTCTCATCCCAACATCGCCGAGGTGTTCGACTTCGGGCAATCGGAGCTCGCGCCGTTCGTGGTCATGGAGTTGATCCGGGGCATGACGCTTGCCGAGTGGACCCGCGGGGAGAGGACCCCTGCGGAGCGACTTCAGGCCTACGTCCAGGCCGGACATGGGCTCCTCGCCGCGCACCAGGCAGGCATTGTCCACCGGGACTTCAAGCCCTCCAACGCGATGGTGGTCACGCAGGGAGACACCGGTCGCGTCAAGGTGCTCGACTTCGGCCTGGCCGGGGCGCATGGAGGCGGGCTTGCATCGGCCGGGGCCCTCGCAGGCTCTTCCACACACAGCGTCTTGGGAGGCACGCCCCGGTATGCGGCACCGGAGCAGTTTGTGGGCGATCCGGTCACGCCCGCGAGCGATCAGTTCAGCTTCTGCGTGGCGTTGTTCGAAGCGCTGACGGGCACGGTGCCCTTCGGGGGGCGCTCGGGATCGGCTCGCCGGACTGCGATGCTCCGGGGCGAGCTGCGCTCGATGCCCCCGTCGATTCCCGCCTCGGTGGCTCGGGCCCTCGAACGCGGCCTCTCGCTGCGGCCGGCCTCTCGCTTCGGCTCGATGCGGGAGGAGACCCAGCTCGAGGTCGCAGAGAACCTCGTGCTCCTGCTCGCGCAGTACGTGATGGAGCCGGCGCGCGCGGCCTACTGGGCGGCAGAGGCCGTCAAGATCGCAGCCGATGGCCCGGACGCGGATCGCGGGCGCGCGGAGCTCCTGCTCGGGTGGGTGGCTCAAGCGTCGGGGCAACCGGAGCAGGCGCTGGCGCACTACGACCGAGCCGAGCCGCTGCTTCGGGGGGACGGTCGCCATCGGGACGCTCTGGAGGACGCGGCGCGGGCGAACCTGACGCTGCAGCGCTGGGATGAGGGACGCGCAGGGCTCGAGGCGGCGATTGCCGAATACGAACGGGAGCTGGGCGCGGCGCACCCAGACCTCGCCAAGCCGCTCAACACCCTCGCCTCGCTGGAGATCATGGCCGAGAACTTTGACGAAGCCGCGAAGCTGCTCGAGCGAGCCGTCGCGCTCACGCCCGAAGGCGATCTGATGCCGCGGGCCGCGATGAAGGGAAATCTCGCGCTGCTGTTGAAGCGAACGGGCGAGCTCGAGCGCGCGCTGTCGATCTTCGAGGAAATTCTTCAGGAATTCGAAGGCGTCTTCGGCGGGCAGCACGAGTCGGTCATCCGGACCGAGCTCGCGATCATCGAGGTGCTCACCTTGATGGAGCGCAGTGACGAGGCGCTGCGCCGGATCGAGCGGGCCCTGAAGTTGGGCGTGCCCGACGAGGCGCTCTCCCGCGCCTTGTTCGCCCGGGCCTCCCTGGTCGAAGACCCCAGACCCGACCTGCGCCGCATCTTGACCCTGCCGGACGAGCCGGAGTCGACCTATGCCGCCGGCCGTGAGGGCCTGGCCACCCTCGACTCAGCCCCCTGAAGTCGGGGCTGCCGGCTTGCGAATCGTAGCCTTCTGGGCGGCCGTCAGCGGGTCGTTGAGGATGAAGTCGACCTTGGAGGTCTCCCACTTGCCATCGACGCTGGAGACCTCGACCCGATACTGCCGGCCATGGACGCGAAGCCGGGCGGCGCCGTTGAACCACGACCACAGCTCGACGTTCTCCTCCGGCTTGCTCAGCTTAGGCTCGCCGACGAGCGTCACGCCGAGATGAGCGAGTGCAGCCTTGGGGTCGAACGCGCCTTCGCCGGGGATGCCTTCGAAGGTGAGGCCGGTGGAGATGCCATCCTCGTAGGAGACGGAGATGGCGTCGTACGTGCTGGTCGGGTCGACGTATCGCTGGAACGAGTATGCGCACTCGAACCAGGTGCGTTCGGGAAGGAACCTCAGGCACGACTTGCGGGTCATGCCTTTGCCGGTGGGGTCGCCCAGGCGAGGCTGGATCTCGGTGGGCGCTCTCCCAAGCATCTGGGGCAGCGGGAACTTGCTGTCTTCGGTCACCGTCGCGGTCGGGCCGTCGTCGGGTTTCGCGACCGGCTTGTTGTCGGTTTTCGCGACCGGCTTGGCGTCGGGGTTCGCGACCGGCTTGGCCGACGGAGCGGGCTTCGCCTCAGCCTCGGCCGCGGGTTTGGCCGCGGGTGGCTTCTTGGACGAGCCGTCACACGCGGTGAGCAGCAGGGCGACGCAGGCCAGGAGGACGCGCATCGGCGGACGATAGCACTCAGCGTTGCTCGTCCAAGGCCGTCAGCGACCGCGAGCGAACGTGCTCTCGGGGAGCGGTCCGAACGCGCGGTGAACTTCGAGATCCAGGCTGAAAAGGTGCTCATCCACGGTGAAGACGATGCGGTGGCCACCATCCTCAACCTTGGCGAGGAACGCGCGGCTGTCGAGGTTGACCCGCTGCTCCGGGTGATCGGACCACCACGGGGTTCGCTTGCTCTTCACGATCACTTCTGTCTCGAGCGTGATCGGAGGCGCTGGCTTGCCCTTGCGCTGCGCCCGATCGAGTCGCGGCGTCGCGTTGACGGCGAGGGCCACTTCGAGCTCGCCTTCTTCGAGGCGGACCGTCTGCTCGATCGTGGCGTTCATGCCCAAGATCGTGGTCACCACGGGCTGCGAGAGGAGGCGACCCTGCACATCTACGTCGGGATCGGGCCTCGCCACGGGAAGCTCATTGTCCGGATACAGACGGAGCGTGGCCCGGACCTGGACCGACTGCGGGTTCTCGAGGTCACCCGAGAACTCTTGGTGTGGAGCATCACCAACGATGCTTCCCACATCGGCCTGACCGACCCGGACCTCCGGCGGCGGCGAGAACTCGACCGCGCGCATCAGGACGAGCACCGCCGCGGCGATCAACACCAGATAGGCGTTGTGGCGCATCCACCCCAGCGCACGTCTCAGACGCCCCGCAGGGGGCGATTCGGGAGCGTCGGGGGTCGGCTCGTCCACGGTGTCGGACGGTGGCACACCATGCTCAGCCCTCGAAATTTTCGGCCGATGGATGGAAACGCAGCAAGTACGCCGCAATTCCCATCGCGACCGAGACGTTCAGTGAGCCCTTGATCCCCATCATCGGCAGGCAGACAACGCGCTCGGCGAAGGCCTCGATGCGGGGGTCGACGCCCGAGACCTCGTGGCCAAACACCAACACGATGCGGCCGGGCTTCCGGGCGCGCAGTACGGCTGGCTCAAAAAGCGACACCGAGCTCGGGCCTCCATCGACGATCCAGAGTCGGGCGCCGTCTTGGGTCAGTGCCCCCGCGGCCTCGACGGCGTCCGGGTATCGCGTCCAAGGGACGACCGCTTCGGCACCCAGGGATGTCTTGGGCATCTTGCGATGCTCTGGCGTTGGCGTGAACCCGCACAAGTGCACGTGGGCGACCCCGGCCCCATCCGCCGAGCGGAATACGGACCCCACGTTGCTCAGGCTGCGGATGTTGTCGAGCAGCACCTCGACGTGGACCTCGGAGGCGGGGCGGCAGGTCGCCGTGTGGGTGACGTAGGGCGTGTCGACGAATGCGGTGGCGGCCCCACACAGCGGACACTGTGCACCGAGTGGGCTTCCGTCTTGGACGGGAAATCGCAGCGCGCAGCTGGGCTCGCTGCACCGACGTGCCCGGTAGGTCGCCTCGTCCATCAGGGGCGGGATGGTACTGTACTCGTGGTGGCGTACCGAGATGATCGCCAGGCGTTGTCACTTCAGGTTGCAGACCTGGAGCGCGAGAACGCGGAGCTCAAGTCCGAGTTGGCCGAGCTGCGCGACGACGCCAAGCGCGACCGGGAGGTGAAGCGAGACCGAGCTCGGCGCGACTCTCGTCACGGCTGCATCATGTGCAGCGGCAGGCTTCATGCCGTCGCAGTGTTCTCCGGCCGACACAACGCGCCCAAGCCTCTGCAGATGAGCACGTCGCGGTTCTCGGATCCGTCCGGCGGATTCAGCCGGAGCACGCCGATCAAGGCGATGGCGTGCTCGAGCTGTGGCTTCATCCACCACTACATCGACCTCGAGGGGGCGGACAAAGCCCTCGTTACGGGGCACGACGAGGATGAGTTCGAGGACGAAGAACCGAGCCTCGGCGACGACTGAGTCGCGTTGAGCTACATCCGAAGGGCCGGTCCACGCCTAAAGAGTGCCTCCCCCTCGACAGGGCCGATCACCTTGGAGACACTTCACGGCGATGGCCCCCGTGTTGGTCGAGGGTGGCAAGACGTAAAGATGCCGAACGATTCCGACGGTTCGGCGAGCGAAGACCCGGGCTTCGACACCCTGCTCATGCAGGGGGCGCTGGAGCAGCGCCTGTTCGGCAAGGCGGCGGCGCCGATTCGCATCGGCCGATTCGTCGTCATCGATCGACTCGGCGAGGGAGGGATGGGCACGGTGTTCCGCGCCTACGACCCGGACCTGGACCGACGGGTTGCGGTCAAGCTGCTCAAGAAGATGGTCGCGGACGATCCGGACCGCGAGGCTCGGCTCGTTCGGGAGGCCAAGGCGTTGGCCAAGCTCAATCACCCGAACGTGGTCGCTGTGTACGACGTCGGACGGGTTGCGGATCGGATCTTCGTGGCGATGGAGTACATCGAGGGCGACGAGCGCGGAGCCTGGGCGAGGTCGCTACCGCCGGCAGGACCGGGTCGGCATACTCAGGCGCTGCGGACCTTGGTGCAGGCGGGCGCCGGCCTCGTTGCGGCGCACGAGGCCGGGCTGATCCACCGCGACTTCAAGCCGAGCAATGTGCTCATGGGAAAAGATGGACGGGCGCGGGTGGTGGACTTCGGCCTTGCCCGGGCCGAAGGGGAAGACATCCCGCTGGAGATGGCGTCGTTCGACAGTCGGGATTCGGCCATGACACCGGCGGTGACGGAGACCGGTGCGGTGGTGGGCACGCCCGCATACATGGCGCCCGAGCAGTGGGAGCAAGCAGGTGTCACCGCCGCCGCGGACCAATACGCATTCTGCTTGACCGCGTGGGAGGTCCTGTTCGGCAAGCGCCCGTGGGACACGACGCTGCCGGGTTCGGTTGGTGAGATCGAGCCGCCCTCCGACCGTGGCGCCCGCGCTCGGCACCTCGTTCGGGTGCTCACCCGCGGCCTGGCCCGTGCACCTTCTGAGCGATACGCCGACATGCACGCGTTGCTCGCTGCGGTACGACCCTCGGCGATCCCAACGTCGCTGGCTCCTGGGCGGGATGGGGGCCGCAGCGGTGACCGTGTTTGGGGTCGGCTACGCGCTCGAGCGCGAGCACCGGTGCGACGATGTCCAGCCGCTCCTCGCGGACGCTCCGGCCCAGGCCATCTCGGATGCCTTCGTCGCAACCGGGGATCCCGACGGCCGCGACACCTTTGAGCGCACGTGGGCTGCCCTCGAGGAATACGGGGACCGATGGACCGCGATGGCACAGCAGACGTGTACGGCCGCACGGGTCGAAGGCACGCTCTCCGAGGAATCGTACGCACTGACCCTGCGTTGCCTCGACGATCGCGGACGACGAACCGAGGCGCTGCTCGAAGCGTTTGCCCAGCCGGATCGAGCTGTGGTGCGGCGGTCGGTCCACGCGGTGGAGGCGTTGCCACCCCTCACCACTTGTCTCGACCCCGACCGCGTGCGTGCGGAGGCACCGCTGCCCGAGGAAGGCCCGCTGCGCGACGCGGTCCTCGAGGCGCGGACGGTCCTCGCCCGTTC
>CAYGTG010000106.1:0-13403 GCA_964352485.1 uncultured Nannocystaceae bacterium
TTCCAGTTCTCGGTCGCAGCCGTCCTTCCCTGACACCAGAGCCGCGCTCCGGAAGCGAGCGGTCACGGTGATCACAAGGCCGCCTCGCCGAACCGCAACGACCATCGAGGCGCCGCGGTCCGTCGAGCTGCGTTCGCGCGTCAGCGCGCGGGCTCGGGTTCGTCGGCACAAGGCACAACGGCGGAGCGCAGGGCGTGGTGGGCCGAGAGCACGCCGTCGTACAGAACGGTATGTGCCCGGAGCGGAGGGACGAGTGCACAGCGCAGGCAGCCATGGGCACGCTCGTCATGGAGGTCCTCGAGCGTCACCCCGCGTCGTCGGCCGACGGCTGAGCCGGTTTGCGACCGGCGTGCAGGCGTCCGATACTTCGCCCACCGTGGGAGTTCGCAAAGCAATGCTGATGGGCCTGGTGTGGGGCCTCGCTCTGACGCCGGGCTGCGACAAGGACAGCGCGACTCCCAGCGGGGCCGACGACAAGGCCGACGACAAGGCCGACGACAAGGCCAAAGCCGTGGGTCCGGACAAAGCACCGACGGCACCAAAGCTCGAGGGGTTCATCGTGCTCCCCGACGACACGCTCCTGTATCGCCGGCCCTCTCCGGACGCTCCCCGCTTTGCGTTGCGTGAACCCAGCGGGTACGCGACGTTCGCCGCAGCCAAGACCGACGCAGAGTGGATTCAGATCCGCTCGCTCAGCGTCGGGGAGGCCCAGCGACATTGCATCCCAGCGTGGGCTCCCCTGCACGACTTCGACGTGACGCTCTGGGTCGAACGCAAATCACTGAGCAAGGTCACCCGCCACTCCGTCTTCGCCAAGGGCAAGGCGGGCGGCTCGGCGATGCTTGCAGCTGGCAGGCCGCTGCAAGACGTCGCCAACGACGAAGGCGACCGTCGCTACCGCATCACTCCGCTGGGCGCCATCGCCGAGATCCACGAAGACTCGGTCGGGCCGGCCTACCAACCAGGTCCGCTGTTCACCGCCCCCGCGCCCACGTACGGATGGCCTGCTGACGCGACACCGCTGCAGTTCGACGGCCGGGACCTCCCCATGCGCGACCTGAACCCGCTGCCGGACGACCCCTCCAAGGTGGCCGTGTACGGGCGCAAGAACGCAAAGTCCGGGGATCTGCTGACCGTAGCGCATGCGTGCGCGGAACTTCGGCTGCCCGCACCGGAGCACGCCGACGCGCTGTTGGAGGAGGTCGTGCCTCCCAAGGCCATCGCCACCCTGGGCGGGTATGGAGACGCTGACGGAGTCGTTGGCGCTTTGGCTTTCATCGAAGGCGGCCACTCGGTACCCGAGGGGGCCAAGATCTTCTGGCCAGACGGCGACGCGGCGGGGACCGTTCGAAGCGAGCACACGTTCACGGGCTCCCCGTCCGCGGACAGCGACAAACGCTGCTTCGAGTTCGGCGTGGGCACCTCGACGCTTTGCTTTCGTGCCGATGACCTCGAGCAGATCGAAGCGTTTAAGTGAAATGAATTGGGAAAAATCCTGCATGGAGGAGTCCGGCGGGCGGCAGGAGAGACCTACACCTTCAATATCTATAACCTGAGCTCCGACATGAGAATGGACGAGGAGGGCCCGAGCTCCGCGGTGCTCGACCGCCGCCTCGAGCCGCTCCTGTCGGACAACTCCTGCTGTTGTTCCCGGCTCCGCCTACACCCCCTGGGGCGACCGAGGTGAGCGCGATGTCGGCTTCGCCCTTGCGGATGCTGGACCCGGTGGGCGACACGTCGAGCAAGAGCTCGAGGTCGGGGTGCATCCGGGCGAGGACCGCGAGCGGCTCGGTCAGCAGGGGAGCAAACCCGTCGAGCGTGGTGAACGTCAGCCGCCCGCTGATCGCCTCCTGGGTATCGACAGCGTGCTGCCGGATCCGGGTGAGCGACAGCTTCGTCTTTCGCGCGAGCTCGGCAAGTTCTTGGCCGACCCGGGTCATGCCGCCCTCACGCTGCGAGTAGCAGACCGCGCCAATCGCCTGCTCAAGCGCGGTGATCCGTCGGTAGATGGTCGAGGGCGTGGTCGTCCTGCCCGTCGTGCGCGAGGGCGCCGAACCACCGAGTTGCGCGCTCTCCCTACATGGGCGTATCTTTGGTTACATGCTCGGGGCGCGATTTCCATCCATCAGCGTTGCGGTGGCAATCATTGCTTTGCTGCCCGGATGCGACGAACAGGAGTTCAAGGCCGAAGAGCCGCGGCCGAGCTTGGGGAAGGCGGATGCGGCGGATGAGCAGCTCCCGATGCCCGAGGCCCTCGGGGAGTGGCGCCCCAGGAGTGGGTACGCCGATGAGGACTGGCCGCTGAGCCAGCTCGAAGAGAAGCCGTTCGTCGGCAACGAGCCCTTGCTCTATCCCACGCAGCCGCAGCAGGGCACGAAGACCTACCATCGCTACGACTACGCGACGTACGACCGGCGAGCCCTCGACGCGACCGACGACGCATGCACCCTGAGCATGCTGACCCGGATGAGCGACGACGCTCGGCGGCGAGCGATCGCCCGCGCCCAGGAGGAGGGCCGTCGAATTCCGTGCCTGGAGGCAGACATCGCCTACGACCTCGTGTTCTCGGGAACCTACGTCGACGACGAAGGGAACCGGTACCGGGGCGTCGCCCGTCAGGTCTTCCTCGGGTCGGAAGAGTCGATCGGGCACTCGGTGGCGCTCGGCCACACCTTCTATCCCAAGCCGAACAGTCCGTTCGAGAATGACATGTACGACGGGGGAACCTACGCCGTCCCCGTCTCGAACTTCATCATGCTGGCCGAGTTGTTGCCCACCGACGCCGAGACGATCGCCGAGCTCCAAGAGAGGGCGGAGAACACCCACGAGCGTGACGGCCTCCTGTGGATCCACAACGGCGAGTTCTGAGAGCTGATCCGGAAAGCTGACCTGCACCGACCGCGTGCGGCCTGGCGCAGCGCGACGAAGGAAGAGGGGCCTGTCCCTCTTTCCTACACTTCCTCAGTCATTCGGGGGCACATCCGGCTCTTTCGTCGAGAGCGCTTCGAGGCTCCGACACGCGGTATCGATCCCGCCCACGCACGCTCGTACAGCGTACGCTCGCGAGACGGCCTACGACGCAGTGGCCCTACTGCGCCAGCGAAGCGCGTATCATCGAGCCGATGGCGCGATGGTGCTGGGTGGGATGGCTGTGCGTGGCGGGGTGTGGGCCTGCTGTCGGCATGCCCACGGGGAGCACCGGCTCGAGCGGGGCGACCCCGACGAACAGCACCACCGAGATAGGCTCGTCTTCAGGGGCCGTGGAGGCGAGCAGCGGAGCGCCGACAACCTCCGTGGGTGAAGGCACATCATCGTCGTCGAGTGGAGGGCCGCCGCCGGAGTTGGTGGAACTCGAAGGACCGATCCACTTCTGCGGGGACTGCTTCAACCCGATGAGCTACCTTCGCGCCTGCGACTTCGAGGACGAGTGGTTGTGTCTCGTTGGGGGGAACGAAGCACTCTGGCGCTGCAACGGCGCCTACGCCCACGTCCGCGGATACCTCGTGCCCAACCCGACCGCCGGTGCACTCGATGGAGCGTGCGGTGAACAGCTGCTGGAGGTCACCGAGGTCCTGGAGGCTCGGGCATGTGATCCCACCGATTGCGGCCCCGGATGTTCGGAGGGCTTCGACTGCCACTCGACGTGCTGGGGAGATGAGACGTGCGACGAGGGGGAGACGTGTCGCCCATGGGGCCTACCGCAGGACCCCTACAGCGCACGTCACTGCGCCGCTCCGGGCCCCGTGGCTTCCGGCGAGCCATGTTCGCTCGAACCGAACTCGCCGTGGCTCGACGATTGCGAAGCCGGAGCGGTCTGCTTCGACGGGACGTGCCGAGCGTTGTGTGAAGCCGAGCAAGACTACGCGTGCGGACAGGGGCACTGCTACGCCGAGAACTCGCTCGCGGTCTGCCTTCCCGGCTGCAACCCGCTGGCGGCCGACTGTGCGGACGACGAACAGTGCACCCACGTGGGGGCATCGTTCACCTGCCTCGACAGGGCGTCCGCCGCATTCTTCGGTCCGTCCGATTGCGCGGGCACGACGTGCGGCCCGATGGAGCTGTGTGTCGACGCGGACAGCCTCCCCGGGTGTTCGGACGACGCCTGCTGCACTTCGCTGTGCAACTCGGCGACCCCAGACTGCGCGGTTGGGCTCTCCTGCGAGGACCTGTGGTCAGACGACCAGTATCCCGAGCTCGCCGATGTCGGCGCCTGCATGCTGCCCGGTGGGTAGTCATGTTGCGATCCGCCGGCGGGCGGGGCGACTCTCATCAGCTCACCAATGGTCCGGGGATCCATCACGGAGTTCCCCGACTCGAGTCAGCCCAACGGCATCAACAACGCCTGTTGAACGCCACATGGAAACTCCAGCCAACGGCGCGTCTCGGCCGGGTCGAGCTTGCGAGTCTGGCGAAACGCGGTCTCGTGCGTGAAGGAACCCGTGGACTCGAACCAAAACAGATGGGCGCCGCGACGGCCCACGCGGCGGCCGTCCAGCCAAAGCAGTGCTTCGGCTTGTGCGCGACGCGCGAGCATTGCGGCACGGTGCTTGGAGCGAAACGGCCACTGCCTCGGGCACGCGCGCAGCACCCCGCCGCGATCGACCTCGTACAACGCCCCCTGCGTTCGCGCCGATCCGCTGCCCTTGACCGACGGAAGCAGATGGTCGAACACGATGTGCTGACCGGCCACGGTCCTGGTGTCGAAGTTGCGAGCCATGTCGGCCCGGACGGTATTCCAGGGTTGACCGACGAAGCTGCCCAGCCAGCGCTCGGCCGCGGACAGCCGGTCGAAGTGCCACCGCCTCAAAGTCTGGCGGGGCAAGAACACGCACTCTTCATCAGGATCACGAGCAGCGAGTTGCGCCAAAGCTCGGCTTCGATGCCGGTCGCAACGCGTCAGGCGGCGACATTCAAACTTGTGACCGTGGGTTCGTCCGCCTTCGATCACCGTGCGCGCGAGGTTCTTCGTAGCCATGTCAGCCTCGGTGCCGCTACGCGCGACGCAAGCAGGTTCCGCAGTGGTCGAGCGTCCAGCGTCCGACTGCGGTGCCGCGCTCGAAGTGATAGTGCGATCGCCACAAGTTGCCGCGGCGGGCGCGGTGCTCCGTGCTCGCGCGTTGGTCCAAGACCGACGTCAGCCGATCCAGCGCCCGGGCCCGATTGAGATGCTGCGACCGTTCAGACGCCGCGCGAACGCACACGCCCGTGGGTTTGTGCCGCACCCGCACAGCAGAGTTCGTCGTATTGACGTGCTGCCCGCCCGGACCTCCCGCACGAGCCGTCCGGACCTCCAGGTCGCGTGGATCCAGACGTGTTGCTTCGCTCGGCGGCAGCGCCTCGTGAACACTCACTCCGGCAAACCAACGCTTGCGGTCGCCGCGGCCTCGAGTCGCACTCCGGGCGACCAAGACGTGCGTCCCGACCTGGCCAGCGACCACAGCGGCGACATCGCCCTCGACGTGGAGTTGCACAGATCGCGGCCTGGCCGGATCGCCCTGCGTCACGACCTCGCGCAGCACCAACCCCGCGGCAGTGCAGTCGCTGGCCAGTCGCTCCGCCAGCAGGGCAACGAACCGCCGAACCTCCTGAGGTCCGGCTCCGGCGGTGATCTGAAGGGTCCAGGCGTTCATTTCTTCACCGTCAGCAACGGTTGGATGCTCGCGACGCGGTCGGCAAGCTCGGCCTCCTCGAGGCTGGCGATGACCGGCTCAATCGGCTTGTAGGCATCCGGGTGTTCCTCGTAGAGGAGCTTCGTGTCGTCACAGATTGCGATCCCTCCGTTGGCCGAATGACTCAGTTCCTTGCGGCGATAACGAGAGCGAATCTTCTCGCGCGCCTCGGACCTCCGCATTTTTCGACCGGCGCCATGCGCCACCGAGGACAACCCCGCATCGTTCCCGCGCCCGCGCATGACCCACGAACGCGCGCCGCGGCTGCCCAAGACAACGGTCGGCTGGTTGAGCCCTGCGGGGGCACACCCCTTGCGGTGGACCCACAACGCATCACCACCACAGCACTCGTGGGTCACCGTGTTGTGGACCACGTCGAAGGCGTGGGCGATCTTGGTACGACGCGCGAGCCCGAGCGTACCCAGCACCCGCCAGGCCAACACGACTCGGTTGGCCCGGGCAAAACGAACTGCGCCCGCCAACGCGGCGAGGTACTCCCCGGCATCACCCGCACGCAGTTCCTGCGACGCCCAACGATCGGACAAGGCCTTGCCCAGGCCACGGGAACCGGAGTGACACAGCACCGCCAGCATCCTTGGCTCGAGTCCCAGGGCCTCCGCTGCTTTGGGGTCGACGACCGTGTCGACCCGACCGATCTCCGCAAAGTGGTTGCCACCACCGATCGTGCCGAGCATGCCCGGCAGGTGAACGTCGGGGAGTGGACCACTGGGAACACAGATGTCGTCTTCACCCAAATGCTCGACCATCGCCGAGACGGCATCGGGTAGATCGAAGTCGAGCAGTCCACGGGGACCGCAATCCCAGACCGCACGACACAGCGCGCGAGCATCCAGGTGCGACAGCGGGTCGTCGTCGAACTCGGCGCGCGCACGACGTTCGGTACTCGCCGAGAACTTGTTGCTGCGCAATGCGACCACGATGGCGCCACATCCGGCATCACTGCCGATGAGGCGTGGCCGCACCGAGTGTGCGAACGCGAAAACAGCACCGATCGGAATTCCCGGACCGGGGTGAAGGTCAGGCATGCCGACTGCACGCACGCAGTCCGGGTCGGCCGCCGTCGCATGCAGCTGGCGAATCGCTTCGCCTTCGAGCCACACGTCGGGGTTGGCGACAATGCGAGCGCACGGGATCGTCTCGCCAGGTGGTTGTGAAGTGCCCATTGCTGCCCCGACAAAGCACGGACCGCGCCAACCCTAAGTGGCTGAAAACACGAGCCGCTCCACGCATATATGGTGCACTGCGCACCATACAAACGGTGCGATGTTCTACAAAATGGTACAAAGACACCCATGTCGCGAACGCTCGTGACCTGGTCGGACCGGGGCGTCGTCGGGCCCAAACCGCGACACCACGGGCGTCGGGCGACGCGGGACCGCGGGCCCTTGCTGCGACTGGTCGAGCAGCCCGAATCCGAGCGGCTCTACGACAAGGCTTTGGTGCTGACCAGCGAAGCCGGGCAGCTTCCTGCACGCGCCCTGGTCGAGGAGCTCGAGGCACACATCCCCGACGTCGAGCTTGTCACCGTGGGACTGACCGACCCTTCGGACTACGCCGAGTTGTTCGAGGCGCTGCAGCCGACCCTCGGGCGTCTGTCGCGAATGCCGAGCATCGATGTGGTGCTCTCGGCCGGAACTCCGCAGATGCAGACCTTGTGGCTGATCGCGGTCAAGGCCGGTCTCTTCGCGGGTCGGATGCTACAGGTAATTCCCTCCGATTTCGTCCCCTCGGTTCACCCCAACGTGATCCGCGTGGTGGAACTCGACATCGAAGGATTCCCGGAGATCCGTGCGCTCCGTGACGAGCTCGTTCGCCTCCGCGCGCATTCGCGGATCTTGGGCGGGCATCTGGTGGGCGACAGCGAGCCCATGCGCGCGCTCGGCAATCGACTGGGACGCGTTGCGCCGACCGATCTCCCTGTCCTCATTCACGGAGAAACGGGGACCGGCAAAGAACTCGTCGCGCGCTGCGTTCACGACAGCAGTCATCGCGCGTCCGGTCCGCTCATCACCGAGAACTGTGGCGCGCTCACGGAGAGCGTCCTGGCCAGCGAGCTGTTCGGACACGAACGTGGTGCCTTCACGGGTGCGGCCTACGCCAAGCGCGGCCTGTTCGAGCTGGCCCACGGTGGCACGTTGTTGTTGGATGAGATCGGCGAGCTGAGTCCTCGGGTTCAGGTGAACCTGCTTCGCGTGCTGCAGGACGGCAGCTTGCGTCGACTCGGCAGCGAGAAACTGATCACGGTCGACGTACGCATCGTGGCTGCGACGCACCGGGATCTCCTCGGCATGGTTCGCGAAGGCACGTTTCGCGAAGATCTGTACTACCGACTGCAGGGTGCCACCCTGACTGTGCCCCCGCTACGACAACGGCTCGACGACCTCGAGCCGTTGGTCTCCCATTTCCTGGGCGAGGTCGACAGCAAGCTCAAGGTCACTCGTGAAGCATGGGATGTCGTACGCGCCTACGCGTGGCCCGGCAACGTCCGTGAGCTGCGGGCCGAGGTTCTGCGCTGGCACGTCTTTTGTGATCGCTGGGTCCGCCTCGAGGACCTGGACCCCAAGCTGAGCGCGTCCCTGACGACACCCACCAGCGCCGCCGCAGTGACAGAGCTTGCTCCGCTGGCCGACGCCGTCACCCGCGCCGAACGCATTGCGATCGACCTCGCGCTGAAGCACTGCCAAGGCAACCTTTCGCAGACCGCACGGACCTTGGACATCGACCGAAACACCCTCAAGCGAAAGATCCGGGCGCTAGGAATCGTGCATCAACGACTCCCGCGCGGCCGCCCGTTCGAGTCTCCATAGCAGTCTTGATCCGAATTCCCGGAGCGGCGATCAGTTTGATTCTACGCGCTGATGCACGCCTGGGGCCGCACCTGACGGCGTCGCGCGGCGCTCGTGGTGTGCCCGACACAACTTCGGCCACGCTCCTACCCAGGAACGGCCCCAGACGCACCTCAGCACCCGGAATCAAACCGGTCGCCGCTCTAGGGCGTGAAGAACGGGACGATCCAGCGGCTCGCGGCGGCTTCGAAACGGATCTCAGTGCCGGTCCGTCCGCCCATGTTCGTGATGGAGCGAGTGGCGAGGCCGATCCGCTCAAGTTCGCGGACGAGCTGCTCGGGCAGCCGGGCGTTGAACATCCGTCCGCCCTGGCGTGCGGCCCCGGCGAGCGCGTTCGAACCCTGCCCCAAAGCGACAGACAGAGCGCGGTCGACCTGCGGCCGCTGGGTCAGATTCGTGACCACGTTGACGAATGGGCCCCGGGGGGAGGCAACGATGCGGTCCAACGTACGCGCTGCCACTCGTCCCATGGGACCCTGCACGACGACACCCGCGAGACCCAGGGACAGGTAGAGCGCGCGCATGCGTTCGATGATGTGCGCTGAGCTCATGGCGATGCGCAGGCCGAGAGCCACGCCTGCGCCGCGCGCGGACGTGCGCAGGGCCGCACTCCCCGCGGCCATCACGCCGATTCGCACGATCGCCCAAACCCCGAGCGCGAGCTCGACGGGGCCGATGGCCGAGCGAAGCGGCTCTTCCTACACGCCAACCTGATTCATGTTGCGGTCATAGAACCAGCTGACGCCGCTCGATCGAGAGACCCAGCCGATGATTCCGTCGGGATGCCGGTCATCGACGATTGCGTGGATGTGGCTGCCGGGATGGATGGGTTGTTCGAGGATGAAGCTATGTTCGAGTTCAGCCATGAGGTCGATCCAAAGAACGGTGTTTGAGCCCATGCACCGCCATGTGCGAACGGACCCGTGCTCCGCTTGGTTTAGACGCAACAACATCGTTTGAGTAGGACAAAGTCTGCAAAGGTCGCACTCGCCGCGTTGCACCGTGGACTCCGCGCCGGAAACCCGGTCGCGCGTCGCGCACCGAAGTCGACGTCGGACGCATGAGACTCCGCCGGACCGTGATGCGTAGGGCGCACTCAGTCCAGGAGTCTCAAGCGGATATCTGGGCTGCGGGATGAGCGCGGACGCTGTGGAAACCGGCCGGAGGAGACTTCCCAGCGGCGATGGTGGTCGCCGACCCGCTTGGGTGGGTAGACGAACGGCCCGGTCCAATCGACCCCATCGAAGGTCAGTATCGGGACGAATCGAGGTTCCATCCGTTCGAGGTCGGCCAGCTCCTGGTCGGGGGATTCGTTTTCTCCCAAACAGACCTTCGTGACTGTCTTGTGTCGTGCCGGAGGCTCAGAGGTGAGCTGAGTGCGGGCCCGAGCCCAACCCCCCAGCTCGCTGAGTTCCTGGACGGTCGGCATCGTCAACACGCGGTCAACGCAACGCATGCGGCGTGCCTCCACCCCGGCCGGGGATCAGTTCAGGTTCGGCGCCGTCTACCTGCTCAAGATGAAACTACGACTCTGTAGTCTTGGTGCTTTGGCAGTCTCCCTGGTTTGCGCATCGGCCTGCGACGGGGGGAAGGACGACGCGGGAGAGGCGGCGACCGCAGCTGCCGGCTCCAAGGAACCGAACGCAAAAGGGGCCGCCCTCGTTGGCAGCTGGGTCCGAGTGGAGGAATTTGGCGGTGGGGACTGCGACAGCCTGGACTGCAGCGCATCGTTGCCCAAGGAGCGTCAGACCACGTTGACGTTTGAGGCGGAGACGTACAGCGAGACGTCTGCGTCGGGCCCCGCCATGACCGGAAGCTGGACCCTGACGGAGGTCGCTGGCGGCGAATTCAAGGTGAGCATGACGCTCGACGGTATCGACCTCCCGCCCTCGAAGAAGACCATCGTCTTCCAGGATGGCACGCGTTTTACGATGCGCGCTGACAACCGGCACGGCGGGGTCTACAAGCGTGCAACGGGTTGACCGGCACAGGGAGCCTGGAATCGTCGATTGCAAGGTCGACGAGGCGATGCGGCCGCGCTCGTAGGCGAGCCCGTGTTCGTCGTAGCATCGGCCGGTGTGCCGCCGGTATGCCGCCCTAGCCGTCTGGACGACTCTCATCGTCGCGACCTCGTGCAAGAGGCCTACGCGCGAGCCCGAGGCGAGACCGACGGTCGCTCCGGTCGTGTCCGTGCAGGGAGAACGAGACCTCGAGCAGGGAGAACACGTCCGGCAGAACGCAGCGGATGGCTATCTCGCACGCTTCAACGAGGACCGTACGCGGTTCCTCCTCCTGGCGGAGACCGCGAGCGTCTGGGATGTCGCGACGGGCCTCTCGCTTCTCCGTCTCCATCTGGGTCCGGTGCCAAACGCAACCTTCACCACCCAAGGCGACATCGCCGTCGGAGGGCGGAGAGCGAGCGGTGGGGTCGCGATCTACGATCGGGACACCGGCCAGAAACTCCGGACGTTCAGCGAAGACGAGGGACAGTCCATCCTGTGTGTGGAGTTTGGCCCAGCGGACACGGCGGTGGTCGTCGACGACGAGCGGCGCATCTGGATCTGGAACACCCTCTCTGGGAAAAAGCTCCCGACGACTGCGCAAGCCATGAGAGATCCGCGCTGCCGGTTTGGTGAAGCGCAGTTCAATAAGGCGGGCTCCAGGCTTCTGATGCGCGTTGCGGACAACGCAACGATGTTGCTCGATACGACCACCGGCAAGACGCTGGCCACCTTGCCCGACCCGTTCGCGCAACTCGACAACGAGGCTGGCGTCGTCGCTCACAGGGATGAGAAACCGTTGGCCATCATCCTGACCGAGCTCGACACCGGGACGACTCTTCGTCGCATCGCCGCTCCGAAGCCACTGCGCGCGATCGCGTTTGCGGCGAACGGGACAACGCTCGTCGCGGCCGGATGGGACTCCAAGACCTACCTGTTCTCGAGCGAGTCGGGCGACCTCCTGGCGAGTCTCGAGAGCAAGGGCTCGAGAATCAGCGGAGGCGTATGGCTCAGCAAGGATCGCACGCGGCTCGTGACAAACGGCCGGTACATGAAGCTCTGGGACGTATCGACGACCGCCCTCCTGCTCGAGTTCGACACCTACACCCATGACGACATCTCGGCTCCGTCGGTCGACTTCGCGGTCCTCGAGGACGCAGACCTTCTCGTCCTGGGCGACAAGACCGGCCAGCTTCGAGGGTGGTCCCTCGAAACGGGTGCCGCTGTGGTGTCGCATCCTGTCTTCGATGGACCTGCCACCTCGCTGAGGACGGACCCCGAGTCGAAGCGCGTGGTCCTGCTCGGCCACAAGGGGTTCGCATCATGGCATCCGGCAGCTCCAGATGCCCCGGTCTCGCGCGCGTTCTCCCAAGCACCGAGCGCTCGGGTGGCGGCGTTCGACGACGGACTCCACGCGATCGAGATGGGAGAGCGGACATCAGTCTGGAACTTGGTCAACGACGAGGAGCTGGCGGCGCTTCACTCGGTCGAGTCTCTGCGGCCCCTGTTGTTCGACGGAAGTCCACACGGGCCCGTCGTCGCCGTCGCGTCGACGGGCTCGATTGCAGCCTGGAATCTGCACGACGGTACCCTCACCCAGGTCGATAGCGGATCCTTTGACCCCATGGCCGTCTCGACGACTCGAGATGGCGATTGGCTGGCGTTCTCCGACCGCGGAGGGGTTGCGATCTGGTCGCCAAACAACGGCGACGGCCTTCGGGTCCACAAGTTCCAGGGCAGCCCCGCAGCATTGCACTCGGTCGACCCTCAAGGCCGCGTCGCGGCAGTCGCCACCGACAAACGAGGCTTCGTGTTCGGTCCCGAGGCCGACGACGAGCGCGTCCTCGACCTGAAGGGGATTCAGACACTCACGTACTCGGTCGATGGTTCGAACCTGTTGATCGAAAGCGACGATAGCGTCGTCTGGGTACAAGACGCGTCGTCTGGGCACAGCGAGCGGGTCACCGAGGCGAGCGTGTCCGAGTTCGTGCTCGACCCCGCCGGAAAATACGTGTTCCTCAGGGGATCTCCGAACCTCCTCGTCGATCTCCAGAAGGGCTGGTCCGAGGTCTCCGAGATCGAAGACCACGTCGCGCGTGCGGCATTCGATGCGGAGGGATCAGGCCTCGTCGTGCTCCGACACGATGCGCGACTCGAGTTCTTCGATCTCACCGGCACCCCGCGAGGGCTCCACTCCACCCCCAAGCGCGTTCTACGTCGCTACGACGAGCAGCACGCGCTTTCGCTGTCCCCGGGTGGGTCCCATGCTCTGCTGCGCAGCCATCTCGACCGGGGGGGTTACGCCTTCTGCCTCGTACACGTCGACCGAGGCGTCGTCACGGATGCGCTTGTGCTCCCCGACGGAACGCGGCGAGCGCGGTTCGTCGCTCCTCCCGCCGCGGGTCGAGAGGGATCACTGTTCGTCTTGGCCGAGGCCGATACGGTCCACCTTCTGCGGCTCGACGGCCAGGGCAACTTCGAGGCATCGCTGGAACTCGACGCGCTGCGGACCCCCGACGGCGTGGTTCCGTTCATGATCGACCACGATGGGCGACACGCCGGTCCGAGAGCAGCGTTGGAGCGCGTCTACTTCCGTACCGGTTCAAAGCTCGACGAGCTCAGCTCCGCCGTGCAACTCGCTCGAGCAAGCAAGACGGCGACGCTGCTCGAACGGTTTTGGCGCGGGGGCAGCAAGCCTCCGACCTCCGATGCGCCAGAGTGGTGACGCGACCGCCGTCCAGTTCCCTGAGCGGTCCGCTACACTGCGGCACCGTGACCGACCGCTTGGATCATCTCGTGGAATGTGGGAGGGGTGCGGGCGTTTAGGCAAAATGAAGTGTGAAAAAGCAGGGAAGCAGGGGTAGGGC
>CAYGTG010000107.1:0-8651 GCA_964352485.1 uncultured Nannocystaceae bacterium
GGGCGGCAACACCCGATGGTGAATCGCCATCAGTCCTTTGAGCAGGCCCGCCGCGCCGGCGGCCGACTTGGTGTGTCCGATCTGGCTCTTGACCGATCCGACCTGACACCACTGCCGATCCTCGCGCGCCGTCTCGCCGAACACCATCTGCAGGCCTCCAAACTCGGCCGCGTCTCCGGCCCGGGTTCCGGTGCCGTGGGCTTCGATCAACTCGACGGTCTCAGGGCCGTAGCCCGCCTGCCCATACGCACGGCGCAGGGCGTTGGCCTGACCGGCGGAGACAGGGGCGTACACGCTCTTGGAGCGCCCGTCGGACGACGCTCCGCAGCCATGAATCACGCCGTAGATCCGGTCATCGTCCCGCTGTGCGTCCTCGAGACGCTTGAGCGCGACCATCCCCAGGCCCTCGCCCAGCATCGTGCCATCGGCATTGGCGGAAAACGGTCGGCAGTCTCCGGTGGCCGAGAGCGCCGGCGTCTTGGAGAAACACATGAACATGAAGATGTCGTTCATGGTGTCGACCCCGCCGGAGATGACCAGGTCGGAGTCGCCGAGGATCAGCTCGTTGATGCCCATCGACAGCGCGCTGATGCTCGAGGCGCACGCGGCATCGCTGACGCAGTTGGTCCCGCCCAGGTCCAAGCGGTTCGCGATACGACCGGCGACCACGTTGCCCAAGAGTCCGGGGAAGGTGGACTCCTTCCAGTCGGTGTAGCTGGCCGAGATGCGGTCACAGATGGTGTTGACCTCGGACTCGGGGATGCCCGCCTCTCGCAGGGCGCGGACCCAGACCGGACGCTGAAGCCGGCTGACCATCGAGCCGAGCAGCTCTTGCCCCGACGTGACGCCGAGGATCACGGATGTGCGACTGCGCTCGAGCGTCTCGGGTGCGCCCTTGGCCGCCTCCTCGAGCACACGCTCGGCGCCGATCAGCGCCAGCAGCTGGGAGGTGTCGGTCTCGGGCACGATGCTCGGGGGGATGCCCCAGCGCATCGCGTCGAAGTCGACCTCGGGCAAGAACGCGCCCCGGCGCGCGTACGTCTTGTCGGGCTTGGATGGATCGGGATCGTAGTAGTCCTCGATCAGCCAGTGCGTCGAAGGCACGTCGGTGATGAGGTCGTTGCCCTGCAAGATGTTCGACCAGAAACCGGTGAGGTCGAGGGAACCGGGGAACAGAGCGCTGGCGCCAACGATGGCGATGGGCGTGCGGGCGGAAGACTGGGAGGGAGCCATGTCGAGGATCGTTTCGTCTAAGCGATGCGGCGAGGGCGGAAGTCGAAGGCGGCCGCAGGCACCGGAACGCCGAAGCTGCGGAGCTGGGATGCGCGGGCGATCGCGGTGGCGCCCTCGAGGAAGTTGTGGGCGATCTGAACCGCGCTGCGGTTCTGCGGCGCTTCGAGCTCGCTGCCCGCCGCCCAGGCGTTGAAGGCTCCCATCGCGGGGCCACACCAGATCTGGTAGTCGAGCCGACGCGATGCGTCGCCGCCAATCGCCCACCGGCTGGACTGCCCGAGGTAGCTGCGGAAGACGAGCGCCATCTTGTGCTTGGGATCGGCTTCGGCCTGCGTGTTCTGGGCGGGGTCGCGCTGCGCCCAAAACGCGTGCGTCGATGCCCAAGCGTCGGCGAACGACTGGCGCAGCAGGTCCTTCTCGACCTTGTGCTGCTCGCTCGGTGCGATCGCCTCCCACGAAGCCGCGCTGCGGTACAGCTCGAACAGCTTGCGGGCTCGCGCGGCGAACATCGTGCCGCGTCCAAGCACCTGCACCTCCACGCCCATCTCGAACATGTCGGCCGCGGGCGCCATCGTGACGTCGGCGATGCCCGCTTGGGCGAGCATGCGCTTGCCCTCTTCGTGCAGCCCCGACTCCACGGCGCCCTGGTTGACCGACCCGGTCAACACGTACGCGGCACCCAGAGCGTAGGCCGCGGCAACGCCCGCGGGCGTCCCCAGACCTCCGGCCGCGCCCACGCGAATGGGTCGCGGATAGCGGTGCTTCGCGACCAGGTCATCGCGGAGCCGGGCGATGGTGGGGAACAGCGCGGCGAGCGGTCGGTTGTCGGTGTGACCGCCCGAGTCCGACTCGACGGTGATGTCCTCGGCGACGGGCAGTCCGCGTGCAAGTTCGACCTCGCTCGCGGTCAGCCCACCGGAGGCCAACAGCGCGCTGAGAATCTTGGCCGGCGCGGGCTCCATGAAGTGCCGCGCGGTCTCGGGGCGAGAGATCTTTGCGAACACGTGGTTGGGTCGGACCACTGCACCATGGGCGTCCCTGTGCAGACCCGAATAGGCGTAGCGAACGATCGCCGGGGTGAGGGCCATGTACGCTGCCGCCGAAACTCGGCGAACGCCGGCCTGCAGGTAGAGGTCCACGACCGCGTTCTCGAGCTCGGGCTCGCTCGGGGAGTGGATGAGGTTTGCGCCCCACGGCTTGCCGCCCTGATCGGCGGACCCCAGGGTCTCGGTCAGCTCGGCGATCGATGCTTCGACCCGCGCCGGACTCAGCCCCGCGGAGCCGAAGAATCCCAGGCAACCGCCGCCGGCCATCGCGATGACCAGCCGGGTGGACGCGATGCCGTTGGCCATGGCGCCAGCGACGTAGGGAAAACGAACGCCGTGCACCTCGCCAAAGGAGCGATCACCGAGCCACTCGGGATAGGTCGGGGGCAGGCTGGCCAAAAGCGGCCAAACATCCGGTTCAGGCTCGCCTGAGCGTCCAATCGTTCCGCCGGCTGCCACACCGATGGCCCCGGTCCTCGGGTCCGCGACGACGTGCACAGGCTCTCGAAAACGCTGTGCGACGCCCAAAATGTCGGTTTGAGAGAACGATGGCGCTGTGCCACGCCCGGACCAGGTTCCAATTGCTTGCACGTCAGCGCCTCGGATTCATCTCTGTTGAGCGCACACTTGTGCGCAGTTTTTCCGAGCGCGAGCATGCGCGCGATCAGCCCAGCACCACAAGCGCTGGAGCGCACCACCCGTGTCTTGGTTGTGTCTACATGCGCGCTTTGCGAGCGCCCGCGCGGGTGTCGGGGGGCAACCGATCCATCGAGGGTGGAGCTTCGTACCGCGAATGCCGTGACCGCCGCCGCCGGGACCCAGCCGCAGCACCAGATAGACGCGATTCGCGCCGCACTGCTCCGACAGCGCGAGCACGACCTGCGCGCGCTGTCCGAACGCCGGTTCCGCGACATGACGTCGGCAGCCACGCCGGTCACCGAGGATCTGACCCGCCAACCGAAGGCATACTTGATGGCGTACACGGGTTCGACGATCGGCTCGCGAGATGCCGACGTCGACACCGAGTACGTCGAGGCCTTCGCCCGCATTGGCGCCCAAGAAGGCTTCGGGGTCGTCGAAGCGGACTTCTACCCCGAAGGTCCGCAACGCCGGACACGCGCCAACATCGAGACGGTCCGAGTGCCGTTCGACAGCGTCTCGGCGTGGATGGAAGATCGCGGCCAAGTCGCGGTGGATGGACAGGTGACCGTACCTCCACCCCGACCGAGCGGTACGGCTCCGCAAGCCCAGGCCTTCGTCTCTCGGGCCATCGATGCCCACCGGGCCAGGCGAGCCGCGGCGGCGCGCCGCAGCGGGGTCGAGCTCGCGTTTGGCGGCAGCCAGGGCGGCGTTTGGGGCCGGGGCGAGGAGAACATGCGGCTGATGTTCGGGTTGGCGACGCGCCGTCGCATCCGCATCGATCTCTGCTACCTGGAGCGGGGCAACGTGCTGCTCGGGCAAGGTTCGCGCGGCACCTATGCGCTGGTCGGCAGCGACTCGATGGGCCTTTCCCGCGCCACCCTCGAAGGCTCGTTCGAGGCCCTGGGGATCGAACGGGGGCGGCTGGACGACGACATGGTCCGGATTGCGATCGCCAACGACATCGGCGTCGAGCCACGCAACGTCATCGAGGTCGAGCAGGCGGCGGGGTTTCACATCGACATGTCGATGACGCCGTGGACCTCGGGCGTTGTGCTTCTCAACGATATGGCGCAAGTCGAAGACACGATGCGCAGGACGTTTCAGGCCCGCGGCATGTCGGCTGCATCGCAGCAGCTCGCGCGAGGTCGGGCCAGACTGCTGCAGATCGCCGCCACCGAGCGGATCACCGAGCGACAGCTGCGCGCCGCCGGTCTGCGCGTCGTTCGGGCCCCAGGAAAGTTCCCCGCGCTGCCCGAGGACAACTGGCGGACCAACTTCTTCAACGGTGAAGGCGGCTCGGGCACCGCGGGGCGCGGACCCTACTGGATCACTCAGGACGGGCCCGCAGCCTACAAGGATGCCTTCGAGTCCGCACTGCGTCGCGGCGGCGTGACGGTGCCGCGCATGTATCACGTGC
The DNA here is from genome assembly GCA_964352485.1 of uncultured Nannocystaceae bacterium. Classification (GTDB taxonomy): domain Bacteria; phylum Myxococcota_A; class Polyangia; order Nannocystales; family Nannocystaceae; genus CAJXVA01. The sequence goes on from CAYGTG010000107.1 coordinate 4,339, forward strand.
CGGCGGATTCGAGCCGGGACAGCCTCGGAGCACAAGGCGGAGCGAACTGCCGCGCAGTACCACTGATGACCGGGCCGCGCCCGTAGCTCGGCCGCTTGTTCGTCAGTGTCCCGGCGCGCAGCCGGTGACGAAACCGGGCGTGCACGACGTTCTACCCGCAAGCAGGGCTACGACCGCTCGGTCACACTGTCGTGGTTGTGCCAAGAGGCCCACTTTGCGATGGTCCGATCAGGTCGTCGTGAGTAGCCGAGCGGAACAGAAGACGCAGACGCGGCGGGCGATCATGGACGCCGCCCTGCGCCTGAGCGCGACCCGCGGCTACGCGAGCCTGAGCCTGAGGCAGATCGCCAAGGAAGCAGACATCGCTCCGACGTCGTTTTACCGGCACTTCGAAGACGTCGAAGATCTAGGACTGGCCCTGGTCGATGAGGTGGGCACGCAGCTACGTCAAGTGGTCCGGCAGGCGAGACGGCGGGTGAAAGCCTCGGGTGAAGGCAGCGTCGTGCGGACGTCGATCGAGACGTTCATGGAGTTCGCCACCAGCAACGCCAACCTGTTTCGGCTGCTCCTGGGCGAGGGCGCAGGCAACTCGATGACGTTCCGCAACGCAGTCCGGGAGGAGGTCGGCCGCTTCACGTCCGAGCTGATCGAGAGCCTCGAGGAGGAGGCCAACAAGCAGAACCGACCGATCGCCCATGCAGCCTTCGCCGCCGAGGCCATGGTCACCGTCGCGTTCAACCTCGGCGCCAGCGCGCTGGACCGCACCGTGGCCGAGCGCACCGAGATCGTGCAACGCATCGTGGCCGAAGTCCGCATCATCATGCGCGGGGCCGAGGCGATGGGCGCCGGCTGGGAGCCGTAGGCGGTCCACGGTTCACATCCCAGTCACAAGGGGCCGTAGCGATCGGCCTGCGAAAATCTCGCGTTTGGAGAACGGGTTCGGACGAAGTTCAAAATTGGAGCGACGTCGTCCTCACTCACCGACACTGTGGACCGTGTGTCTCGAAGCTGGAAGACGAGATGATGGCGATCGGGTCGGAATAGCTGAAAGCTGCGCAGACGCTTGTACTCCACCGACACGATCGCGAGCGGCTCGTTTTGCAGCGCGTCGACAACATCCTCAGTCCCTCTGAGGAAGACCCAGCGACCGACTGCGACCACCGCAGCTCCGACCGCGAACAACACCGCGACGCCGAGGAAGGAGGCAAACTGCGCCCGCAGATCGACCAACGACACCGTCGTCGCAATGGCCAACGCCGCGCACGCGATCACGACTCCAAGTCCAACGAGCGTCGCCCCCGAACGCCGGCTCCCCTTCCGCAGTCGCTCGACCACGTCCACTAGTCCTCAATCAAGCGCTGCTTGATTGAGGTCTAGGCTCCAATCCTTGAAGGGGCCTTTCGCAAAGGCCCCTCGCTGCGGAGGCAAAGCCTCCTCCGCTTCACCCGAAACGGGCGCCTGTCGGCGCCTACGAGCCCTCAATCATTCGACTTTCAAAAAAGAGCGCTTGATTGAGGACTAGTAGTCACGGCTTCGGATCTTGATGTAGTGCGTGGTGCCCCACAGGATGCCCGTCATGCCGAGCCCGCCGGTATAGACCGCTCTCCTGAACTCGCCCTGGACTCCCCTTACGACGGCGGCCGATGACCCCGATGATGAGGCCGTAGCGCATGCCCTTGAGGCGCAGCGCGTCCTCCATGGCGACGGACTCCGGATCTGGCGGTTTGATCGTGGAGGGATCATGAGGCTCGGCGTCAGCGTACCACCGGTGTTGGCTATCCGGACGCCCCGGGCGATGCCGGAGCCCGAGCCGCTGCGCACCATCGGTCCATACCTGCACGCGTTGCCCACGGTTGCTGCGATACCCTTGGAGCATGGCCTCCCGAGGACGACGCTCCCTCTGCATCGCCGTGATCGCTCTTGCCCTCGTGGGCTGCGAGGGAGGACACGACGCCAGCGCGGACACCGACAACGTCGGGGCCAGCTCCGGGCCCCCGACCGACGTCCCCAACCCCTTGACCGACCCTGACGAGGGACCACCCGCAGGGAATCCCGACGCTCCGTGCGACGTCCCGGCGGATGCCGGGCTCGAAGACACGTCCTCCCCGACCACCGTCGTAGGCAACGGAACCCCGGCGAGTTGCACGGCTGACGCCTTCATCAATGCCGTCGCCGCCGGTGGTGTGATCACCTTCGCCTGCGGTCCCGATCCCGTACGCATCACGCTCGATCGCCCGGCCAAGGTCTTCAACGATACGGGGCCTGAGATCGTCATCGACGGAGGTGGCCTGGTCACGCTCAGCGGTGGCGGAGCGACTCGGATCCTCTACATGAACACCTGCGACGAAGCGCAGGTCTGGACCACGCCCATGTGCGACAACCAGGATCATCCTCGGCTCACGGTCCAAAACCTCACGTTCGTCGACGGCAACTCGAGCGGCGAAGGCGAGGACCAGGAGGGTGGCGGTGGAGCCATTTGGGCCCGCGGCGGTCGCCTCAAGGTCGTCAACAGCCGCTTCTTCGGCAACCGCTGCGCCGAGTCCGGCCCCGACGTGGGCGGCGCGGCCGTGCGCGCGCTGAGTCAGTACGACGGCCTGCCGGTCTACGTGGTGAGCAGCACCTTCGGCGGCGAAGCGGGGCTTGGCAACGCGTGCTCCAACGGGGGCGCCCTGAGCAGCATCGGCGTCTCGTGGACGGTCCTCAACAGCGTGTTCACCCACAACCGTGCCACGGGGGACGGCGCCAACCCGGCCGCCGCCGGCACCCCAGGCGGCGGCAGCGGCGGCGCCATCTACAACGACGGCAACACCATGACCCTGTCCCTGTGTGGCACCCGCATCGAGCACAACGAAGTCAACGCGCACGGCAGCGCGATCTTCTTCGTGAGCAACGACCGCAGCGGCAACGTGGTCATCGACAGCTCGGAGATCCGAAACAACGTCGGCGGATCCTGGTACCCAACCTACCCGCAAATCTCCAACCACGACGACACCCCGATCAACGTCACGGACTCGGTCATCGAGTAAGGACCCCAGCTCGACCGGGCCGCTCGCAGCTCAACCCGCGGTGCTTCGACGCACCACCTCGCGCAGCACCTGCTCGCGCTGGCCCTGGGATTCGGCGGTCGCGGCCCGAAAGCGAATCCGGTCGGCCTCGATGAACCTCGCCAGACGTGCGGGAGGATCGGCCAGCAGAGACCCGAGTCGCTGCCGGACGTTGTCCGACTCCTCAACCCAGGCGAAGACCGCGGGCCGGCCAGGATCGACCTTGAGGAGAACAAAGACGCCGGGACCATCGGGTGCGGCGAGCAAGCCGGATGCGGACAGCTTCTGGTGGTCGCTCCATTCGAGGCCCCCGGCGACGGGTACGGGGGCTTTTTCGGCGCCCTCGCTGGGATGCAACAGAGACTTGACCACGTCGATCACCGACAGGAAGCCGACGGCGCGGCGGTTGTCGTCGACCACCACAAGGTGATGCAGTCCGGTCTGGGCCATCGTATCCGCGGCCTCGTGCACCGCCGCCGTCTCGATCGTGACGCGGGCGGGCGTGCTCATCCGCTGCGAGACCCGCACGTTCGTCAACGCTCCCGTGAGGTCCCCGATTGAGAGTACGCCGATGGGCTCATGACTCTGCTCGTCGAGCACTGGCGCGGCGTGGATGTTGAGCATCCGCAGGTAGTCCAGCGCCTCGGTTGCCGTATCGTCGGGCCAGAGGCTGAACAGCTGCCGGGTCATGATGTCGTGCACGCTCGCCATGCAACCGGTGTACCCGGGGATCCGATGGACCCGCCGCGCAACGATGGCAGGCAGAGACGACGACAGTCCGCGAAAAATGCCGGGCTCCACCGGACGCGCATGGGGGCCGGCCCCACAGTTCAAGCCCACCGCCCCAAAACCAGAGATCTTCGGTGGGGGTGTAAGCGGCGGTGGTACAGAGGACGTTGGGGTACGAAGAGAGACACGATGATGCGAACACGACCACCGCGCGGACCCGCCCACTGGCTGCTGACTCTCATCGCTGCGGCAGCCTGCACCTCTGGCCCGGCATACTCGGTCACGCCCGCCCCACGACCGCCGCAAAACCCGCAGCTGCATGCGCAGCCGGCCGAGATCCCCCCGCAGACGTTTTCGCCCGAAGGCCACCAGGGCCGCTCCTATCCCGCGGTGGAGGCCGTTGCGTTCGCTTCGGCCCCTGCGCTGTCGACCCGGAGCACGTGCGTGGCCGCCGGCGCGGTTCCTGAGGGCCGGCCGAACGCACCTGCGGCAAAGACCCCGAAGAAAGCGAAGAAGAAACGCGGGTTCGTCCGCTACGAG
>CAYGTG010000107.1:8661-13271 GCA_964352485.1 uncultured Nannocystaceae bacterium
GGCAGCGATGCTTCGTCGACGGCCAGGCCATCCGCGCCACCGAAGGAGGCCGCGCGGGCGCCGGAGGCCGAGACCAGCCCGATCGTGGAATCGAGCGCGAGCGAGGACGCTGCTGAAGCATCGGCCTCTCCCGGAGCGGAGGGGGTCGGCCAGTCCCGGCAGATGGACAGGCAGATCGAAAGCAAGATGGACCGCAAGGAGCGACGGAAGGCAAGACGCTCCCAGCGCCGCGACACCGCGGCCGATGCCTCGGCGCCCGCGGACGACCAAGGCGCCTGGCAGTCTCGGGAGGAGCCGATGCAGATCGAGACGCTCGAGCCGCAATGGCCCCCCACCGAGGAGGGCTGGGGTGAGCCCACCTACCTGTCCAACGACGACACGATGAGCATGTCTTCGCCTCAGCGGGTGCGGTTCGCGATCGACAACGATCTCCCGCTCCCCCTGGAGCACATCCGCAAGCATGAGCTGCTCAACGCGGCCTCGTTCGAGCTGGCGCCGGTCGAGCAAGGCCACGACTTCTCGGTCAACGCCCAGCTCGCCGCGTCCAACCGCGAGGATGGTCTGTACACCCTCGCTCTCGCCATCAACGGACGACCCATCGGACGCGAAGGCCGACGCAACGCCGCCATCACTCTGGTCGTCGACCGGTCCGGCTCCATGAAGTCCCAGGGGCGCATGGAGTTCGTCAAGCGAGGGCTGCTGCGGATGGTCCGCGAGCTCAAGACCGGCGACATCGTCAACCTCGTCACGTTCGACCACCGGGTCTGCACGAGGCTGCAGAACTTCGTCGTCGGCCGCGACAGCGCCGCGGTCCTCAGCAAAGCGATCACGGGCATCAAGCCCGCGGGCAGCACCAACCTGCACGCCGGCCTCACCCAGGGCTACCGTCTCGCCGACGCCGCCTATCAACCGAAGTACACCAACCGGGTGGTGATCATCACGGACGCGCTGGCCAACCGCGGGGTCACCGATCCCAAGACGCTCTCGATGGTCTCGGACTTCTACGACGCGCGCCGTATTCGGCTCTCAGGGGTTGGCGTCGGCAAGACCTTCGGCGATGGCCTGCTCGACGCGCTCACCGAGAAAGGCCGGGGCGCGTACGTCTTCTTGGGGTCTCAGGAACAGGTCGAACACGTCTTTGGGGCCGGGTTCACTTCACTCGTCGAGACCACGGCGACCGACGTGCACTACCGACTTCATCTCCCGATCACGATGCGAATGCAGCAGTTCTATGGGGAGGAATCATCGGTCTCGAAGTCCGAAGTGCAGGCGGTGCATTTCTTCGCCGACACTTCGCAGGTCTTGCTGTCCGACATCGAGGCGTGGCAGGGACAGCTTCGTCCGCAGGACGGACTCATGCTCGAGGTCGAGTACCAGCATCCCGAGTCCGGGGAGACCTTGACCGAGGCGTACGCTTTCTCCGTAGCCGCGATGACCGAGCGCAGCAACAACGTGCGCAAGGCCGAGGTCCTCATGCACTTTGCCGAGAACCTCGAGGACATGGTGCGGAACTTCGGTGCCCAGACGCTCGCCCCGACGTTCCAAGGGCAGGCCTCACAAGGCCTCGGGCCCACGCGGACGTGTCAGGACGCCGCGGCCAAGCTGGACGAACTCGCGCAGGGCGTTGGTGACGCCGAAGTGGCCGAGGTGCAGCGCTTGTGGTCGAAGTTCTGCGCTCGCTACGGCGCTGCGCCGACGGGACGCCCCGCACGAAAACGGTAGCGCTGCGCCCAATCCACGCCTTCAGAAAAACCAGGCGCAGGGAGCCCACTTCGTCCAACCTCTAGGGGGCCGAACATGAGCGCACGACTTCGTACGAGACTCGCATGGGGGATCACCATGCTTTCATGGGCCACGGCCTGCTCGCCTGAATCCGCTTCGGACGCGGCCGAGACGGACGGTCCGGGGACCTCGACCGGGGGCGCGGACGCGGCAGACAGCACCACAGGGGGCAACCCGACCGGGGGCGGCGATACCGGGGGTAGCGGGTCCCTCGACGCCAGCTCGAGCGATGGCTCCGATGCGGAGTCGACCGAGACAGGACCGATGCTCGAACCTGGACCGGACCGGGTCGGCATCTTCAGCCCCGCCCACAACTACTTTGAACTCGAGGCCGAAAGCGGCGCCCTGCGTTTCCACTTCGGTGCCGACAACTCTCGGTGGGGAGCGATCGCGCTGCCATTGGTTGGCGACTTCGACGGGGACGGCTTCGACACGGTCGGGCGCTATGACCTCTCCTCCCGCGTCCTGCACCTGGCCGACGCCAACGACTCGGACGAGTGGTCGATACGCGGAGAGTTCCTCTCCCTAGCCGAGCTGCCCCCACCTGCGCCCGCAAAAGGAGAGTCTGTGGGCGAGCTCGTGCTGGCCGGCGACTGGGACGGCGACGGGGCCGATGGCATCGGCCTGTATCACCCCGGGACCAACACGTTCTACTTGCTTGATGATCCCGCGTCGGGGACCGTCTCCGTGGAGCTCGTACTCGAAACCAAGGATGGCTATCCGCAACCTGGCTGGCCGCTGGCCGGTGACTTCGACGGGGATGGCGACGACGAAGTTGGCCTCTTCGCCGCGGGCACTGCCCATCTCGCCGGCGACCTCAACGGGGGGCCCCCCGCGTTGACGCTCAGCGTCGCGGGCACCGTCGCGGTCGCGGGTGACTTCGACGATGACGGCACCGACACCATCGCCGGCTTCGACAGCGACACCAACACCTTCGAGTGGATGCTCGACAACGTTGAGGGCGCTACGACGCAGAGCACCACGTTTGGGCACGCCGAGCCCGAGTTCTGGGGCTGGCTTCCGCTGACCGGACGCTGGCAAATTCCACAGGACGTTCAGGCCAGCGATGGATTCGAGTGGGACGAAGGCAGCCCGGCCGCATACGGCCTCGATGGGCTGCAGATCAGCGCGGCACTCGACGAGGGTTCCAACGTCGCCGACGTGCTCAGCATCCTGGTCGTCCGCAACCGAACCTTGGTCGCCGAGCGCTACTACCACGGCTATGATCGGCACATCGCGGGCAACATCAAGTCCGTGTCCAAGAGCGTGCTCTCAGCCCTGTTCGGGATCGCGTTCGAGCAAGGCCTCTTCCTCAACGGCGAGACCACGGTCGCCGAGGTCCTCCCGGACTACTTCGAGGGTGAGGTCGATCCGGGAAAATTGGCCATCACGCTCAGCGACCTCATCACCATGCGCGGCGGACTGGAATGGACCGAAGCGACCGACGTCGGCGCCGGCCTGATTCCCGCGCCCGACTTTACCGAGTACGTCCTGAACCGGCCGCTGCTCACCACACCGGGCACGCTCTACGAGTACAGCACCGGGCTCACCCACGTGGCCTCGGCCGCGCTCACCGAGACCTCGGGCGTGTCGACCCGTGACTTCGCCCGAACGCATCTGTTCGAGCCGCTGGGCATCAGCGCACCTCGCTGGGATGGCAGCCCCGAGGGCTATTTCGTTGGCGGGGCCGAGATGTGGATGCGTCCCCGCGACATGGCCCGCTTCGGACAGCTATACATCGAGGGAGGCACCCTCGATGGCGAGGCCGTACTGACGCAGGAGTGGACCGATCTGTCGGCCAACCCTTGGATCCCCGAGTTCTCAGGACGGTTGTACGGGGCTTGGTGGAGGGAACGCCCGTGGACCAACTACCCGGCCGACGACTCGTTCTTCGCCTGGGGATACGGCGGACAGTTCATCTTCGTGTTCCCATCCTGGGATCTGCAAATTGTGGTCACGTCCAAGTGGAACGTCGACGGCACCGCAGCCGGAGCCGCGGCGGATGCGATCTTCGCGTTCGTGGACCAGCGCCTGCTCACCGCGGTGGCGGACTGAGTCACGGCTCCCACCGCAGCAGCATCTCTAGCGGAGGACGAGGTCGAGAATCACCGGGCAGTGGTCGCTCAGGGCGTCGTAGTACGTCACGATCTCCGGGAGGAAGATCGTGCGGTCTAGATCGCACGCACCTGGCGAGGTGACATTGCGGACGGAGATGCCCGGACTGATGAAAGCGTGGTCCAGGCGCCGGGTCTTTCCGCCCTTGTCTTGGTAGGTGTAATCGACGGGAAGCCGCACGCGCGTGAGCGGGTGAAGGATGTCCTCCAGGACGTCCTCATCGTTCTCGTCGCGCGCGGTGTCGACAGCGAAGTGCGTGTTGAAATCACCGATCATGATGACGGGAATTCAGCAGTGCCTTCGGCCAGTCCAAAGATGCCGTCCGCCTTGCCGCCAAAACCCAGGGGGCTGTCGTCTTCGGGGACGGCATCCGGCGCATCACAGCCAGCGAGCGAGGCGGCGACAGCACAGAACCATCCGAGGCGACGACTGTACGACATGGCAGCACATTCGTTTACACGTCCATGGGGGGCAACTGGCGACAGCAGTGGCCATGCGAGAAGACGTCTGATGGCACCGCAGGTGTCGTTCTTGGCCGGGGGTGGCTACTTTCGTTGCGGGGTCGGCTCGGTCTCGGACAGCCTGCCGAAAAAACCTCTTTTCCCAACAAAACTAATTTTCGGATACCCTCGTCAGGATGGTCGATTGGGGAGACGCGTTTGGGGTCTTCGCCCTGGCATCTCTGACCGCATGCGGCTCCGTCGGCACTGGGG
>CAYGTG010000108.1:0-13257 GCA_964352485.1 uncultured Nannocystaceae bacterium
GCAGGATCACGCGCCAGGCGCTTCCGACGTGGACGCTGGGGTTGTCCTTGCGCACGGGTCCCCGATTCTACAGCCCGAACTGGGCCTTGAGTCCAGCGAAGAAGGTGGCGTCGTCTGCAGCCTTGCGGTTCGAGAGCATTGCTTCGGCGTCAGCACCGGCTCGATAGCGGAGTTGATCGGTCCCGTCGGTGGCCGCTTGGTAGATGACCTCGGCGACCAACTCCGGCTCGGACGCGTTCTCTTGCATCGGCCCCATTGCGGCCATGAGTTTGCCGATCAGATCCTGGTACTCCACGAGCTTCTCGTCATTGGTGAAGTCGAGGGACCGGCCGCCGAAGTCGGTCTTGACGCCGCCGGGCTCGACGAGCTTGACCCTCACACCCAGCGCGCTCATCTCGTAGTGCAGCGCCTCGGAGAGACCTTCTACGGCGAACTTGGTGCCGTGATAGAGCGAGCCCAGCGGAAAGGCCATCTGCCCGCCGATGGAGGAGACGTTCACGATGGTGCCGGACTTCTGGGCCCTGAAGTGAGGAAGAAAAGCCTTCGTGGTCGCGATCAGCCCGATGACGTTGGTGTTGAACTGTCGCTCGATCTTCTCCATCGAGAAGGCTTCGAGGGGGCCGTACGCGCCGTACCCGGCGTTGTTGAGCAGGACGTCGATCTTCCCGAACGTCTGCAGGCCTGTCGCGACCGCGCTTTGGATCGAGTCGCTGTCCGTGACGTCCAGACGCGCGACGAGTACGCGCTCGAGCCCGGCAAGGTCCTCTTCCTTGTCCGGCGAACGCATGGTCGCGACCACGTTCCATCCCTTTTGCTGAAAGAACTTCGCGGTGGTTTTGCCGATGCCACTGGATGCGCCGGTGATGAAGATTGTGTGACTCATGATCGAACCTGCCTTCCGGGAGAGCGTTCCCCGCTCGCAGACGAATTTGGGCTCGGTGGCGGCCGAAGTCACTTGCCAGACGCGCCAAAGCGCTTGCCGCGGGTGCCTTCGGGATCTCAGCCCCGACCGCAACCGGGGCCCGGGCGTCAGCCTTCCGGCAAGCCCGGCGTCCGCTGGCCCCAGAACCCCTCATGCTTGGTCACTTCGAGGTCGGAGGTCACCTCGACTTGGCACGCCAAGCGCAGGTGTGAAGCGCGACGATGGGGCGGGAAGTTCAATCGCCACCGCTCCATCCGAGTGAGCGGATGCAGCGTGCCTGAGATCTCGACCGCGCAGGTTCCACACGAGCCGAAGCCCTTGCAGTTGAGCCAGCGAGCCTCGCCATTGTGCGGACTCATGCCCGCGTCGAGCAGCGCTCGGCGAAGCCGGGTGCCGGCCGGTACGTCGATCACACGGTCCAGGTAGCGGATCTTCGGCACGGAGGCCCACCCACTCAGTGGCAGAGCGCGCCGATGGGGAACGCGGCTGCGCCCAGGTTGCCGCCGTCGGCGAGCCACGGGGTCGTCGCGCCGTCGTCGCCGTACTGGAAGAACGCGACCTGTCCCGGATCGTCCTCGGGGCTGGCAAGCCCGGTCGTGACCACGACGCCGTGGGTCCAGTCGCGACACGCGGCGCCGTCGGTCTGCAGGAACGAAAGCGGTGCGCCGCCGCTGAACTCTTGGATGAAGCAGCCGAAGCCTTCGTGGTCTTCGCAGCCGGGCTCGAGCATGAGCGGGCCTTCTCCACTCATGGTCACCAGCGTGCCCGAGGGCTGCGTGCCGTTCCAAGCGCCCGCGGTGAGGAACACCAGGAGGTCGCTGGGGCTGGGCAGCGGAACGAACGCGTCGAGGATGCCCGGCCGCTCGGAGATGTCGACCGAGAGGTCGAACGGGTCTTCGATGGCCTCGAGCGAGAACTCGGCAACATCGGCGTAGCTTTGCCCCTCGCCCGGAAGCGCGTCGGGGTAGTCCATCACGATCAGCTCGGAGAATGCCGACTGAGAGCGCGCCGCGTACATCCGGGCGTGCCAAGGGTCGAGCGTGAGGCTGCGGGCCGAGAACGCGGTGGTGTTTTCCTCCGGGTAGGGCTCGCGCAGGTCGATCGGCTCGCCGATCTGGGCCGGCTCATCCCCGGTCACGTCGTAGGCAAAGATCTCGTCGGTGATGCCGTGGAACAGAACGAGCAAGCGCCGCGGTCCATCGACGTCGAGCGAGGTGGTCGAGGGAATCGTGACGGTCGAGAGCACGGCTGGGTTGGCCGGGTCGGTGGTGTCGACCGTGTGCAGCAGCATCATCCCGGTGCCGCTGGCCGTGTCGTCGGCGACGATGAACAGGCGCTCGTGGTACGGGTCGACGCGGACGAAGCGTGGTGCCGTGCGGATGTCGAGGGAGCCGAGCAGCTGCGGATCTTCCACGGCGTCGCCGGGACCGTCGGGGCGATCGAGCCCGTAGAGGACGACGCGCCGGGCGACGTCTTGGGCGATGATGATGCGGTCGTTGACGTCGTCGAGGACGAGGTCGTGGGTGACCGCGCCCAGATCGATCGAGCCGCCTGCGGCAGGAGCGTCGCCATCGGTTCGGTACCAGCGGAGCTCGTTGGCCAAGAAGTGGGCGACGTACGCGACGCCGGACTGGGGCACGGGTTCGCGAAGGACGCCGGGCGTGGGGTCGGTGTCACCGGTGGCCTCATCGCCGGATCCGCTCGACTCCGGCGATCCGTCGGTGTCCGAGGGGTCTCCGGTCGTTCCATTCGGGCCTGAGGCCACGGTGGGGTCGGTTCCTGGCGTGGTGGCGGAGACCTCGCCATCGTCGGTGCCGGCCCCGGAGGTGTTGGCGCCGCTCTCAGCGTCGGCGGCAACGACGCCATCGTCACTGCAGCCCACGGCCGCGCAGATCACCAGGCCACACCCAAGCTTCGTTCCCAAGCGCATGACCTCGCATAGCATGGGACCCCACCTGTGTGTAGGTAAATGTGGTTCGGCGAAACTTGTTTGCTAGCCTACGCGTCCCATGACCATGCCTCGCCTCCGATGGGGCGCGGTCGTGTTCTCGGTGCTCTTGGGATCTTTCATGATCAACCCTGGAACCGTCACCGCGTCCGCCCCCGCCCCCGCCTCCGAACCTTCCGTCGACATCCCCTTCGAGCGCTACACGCTCGACAACGGGCTCGAAGTCATCCTTCACACGGACCGCTCCGTCCCCTTGGTCGCGGTCGACGTCTGGTACCACGTTGGCAGCGGCGACGAAGAGCCGGGCCTCTCCGGCTTCGCGCACCTGTTCGAGCACATGATGTTCCAGGGCGCCAAGCACATCGGCTCCGATGTCCACTTCGACACCCTTCGTAAGATCGGTGGAACCGGAGTCAACGGCACCACGAACAAGGACCGCACCAACTACTACGAGGTCGTCCCGAGTCATCAGATCGAGACCGCGCTTTGGCTCGAGAGCGATCGGATGGGCTACCTGCTCGACCTGCTCAACCAGGAGGCCCTCGACAACCAGATCGACGTCGTCCGCAACGAGCGACGACAGCGATACGACAACGTGCCCTTCGGTCTCGAGCGCTTCGCGGTTGCGGCAGGGCTCTACCCCGAAGGCCATCCGTACCGATATCTGACGATCGGCAAACACGAGGACCTGGAGACCGCCAAGCTCGCCGACGTGCGCGCGTTCTTCAAGCAGTGGTACGTGCCGAGCAACGCCACGCTCGTACTGGCCGGCGACTTCGAGATGGAAGAAGGCAAAGCGCTGGTCGACAAGTGGTTCGCGAGCTTTCCGAAGTTCGACAAGCCCGGCCACACGGCGCCCAAGCTTCCGCCGCTCGCAAAGACGGAGCGCACCGAGCTCGACGATTCGTTCGCAAAGTTCACTCGGCTGCACTTCGCGTGGCACAGCCCGGCGAAGATGGCCGAAGGGGACGCCGAGTTGATGGTGCTCAGCCGCGTGCTCGGATCTTCGGGCTGGGGCCGACTGTACAAGCGGCTCGTTCTTGGGAGCGAGGCCGCCCAGCGGGTGAGCGCGTACCAGCGCGGCAACGGTTTCTCGGGCGAGTTCCACGTGGTGGTGGACGTCAAGCCCGGACGTGACTTGGTGGAGGTCGAAAAGGCCGTGGCCGAAGAACTTCGCCGAGCGACCGAGGAGCCGATCACGGACATCGAGCTGCGCCGGGTCGTCAATGGCATCGAGAGCGGCTTGGTCTGGGGCCTGGAGGAGGTCATCGGCCGGGCCGAGCGGCTGCAGTTTTTCAATCACTACGCCGGCGACCCCGGCTACTACGAACAGTACCTGCAGACGCTTCGCGACCTGACGCCCAAGGGGATTCAGACGCAGGCCCAGGCCACCCTCGGGGCGCATCGCGTCGAGGTCGTGAGCCGGCCGGCGGAACCAGAAACGAAACCGAAGGAGGAAGGGGCATGAGAAAACTGCTTCTTGGTGTTGGCCTGTTGTTGGCCTGCACACCGTCTTCAAGCACTGCGCCCCCCGACGCCGGACAGGGATCCATCGCAATCACCGGCAGCACGCCCGCAGGATCCGCCGTGGTCTGGCCCGACGAACAGTTTCGCTACCAACAACCAAAGCCGCAGCAACCGCGCGAGCTGAACGTCCCCACGGCCGAGCGATTCAAGCTCGCCTCGGGACTCGACGTGGTGCTCGTCTCTCGCACCGATCTTCCGACCGTTTCGATGTGGCTGTCGTTCCCGACCGGGTCGATCACCGATCCTGCCGGCAAGCGCGGCCGGACGAGTCTGTGTATGAGCCTGATGTCGCAAGGCACGGCCACGCTGGACAAGGTTGCCTTTGAGGAAAAACAGGCGGACCTCGCGATCAGCGTGTGGGCCAACTCTGGATCGGAGCGGGTGAGCACGGGCGTGTCGTCGCTGGCGCGGACGCTGGAGCCCGCGCTCGACCTGTGGGTCGAGATGCTTCGCGACCCGGGGATGCGTCAAGAGGACCTGGAGCGATTGGCCGGTGCTCGCAAGGCGTCGCTTGAGCAGAACCGGGCCGCTCCGAGCAATCTGGCCCGGCGTCTTTGGCCTTCGGTCGTGATGGGTCCCGAGCACCCCTACGGACGTTTGACCACCGAGCGCGACTACACGTCGATCTCCAAGAAAGACTGCCAGAAGTTCACCTCGGGGTTGGGCCCCGAGAACGCGACCCTGTTCGTTGCCGGGGCGATGACCAAGCAGCAGGTCGTCGATTCTGTGGGCTCGCGGCTCGCCGATTGGAAGGGCACGACGGCGGTGCCCCAGACACCGATCGCTCCGGCACCCCGAACGGCGGCGATCTACTTCGCCGACATTCCCGGCGCCAAACAGTCCCAGCTCTATGTAGGGCATCCGGGGCCCATGCGCACCGCCGAGGACTACGAGGCCAACCGGCTCAACGCCGCAATCTTGGGCGGGAGCTTCAGCGGCCGGGTGAACATGAACCTGCGCGAGGACAAGGGCTTTGCCTACGGCGCTCGAGCGCGGTTCTCCTACTACAAGAACGCGGGCGTGTTTGCGATGACGTCTTCGGTTCGCGGGGATTCGACCGCGGCGGCCCTTGGGGAGCTGCTCTCCGAGTTGCGTCGCATGCGGAGCGACCCGGTCTCGACCGAGGAGCTCGCGCGCGAGCAAGATGCAGCCATCGCCAGCCTTCCGGCGTTGTTCGCCACATCCCGCCAGCTGCTGTCCACGTACGCCAGCCTGAGTTTCTATGGGCTTCCGCTGGACTACTACGCAGGATTTGTCGGCCGCATCTCGGATCAGGGCGTCGCGGACCTGCGGACTGCGGCGCGGAACAACATGAAGGGCTCGAACCTGTCGATCCTCGTGGTTGGGGATGGCGAAGCTGTCCTGCCAAGCTTGAAAGCGCTGGCCAAGGAAGAGTCGCTGGGGCCGGTCGTGGTGCTCGATCCCGACGGCCACGTCGTCAAGACGCTCTAGCGCGAGCGCGAGCTTCCCACCCACATCGGGGCCGTGCGATCGTCAGAGCCGTGGCGATCGACGCCCAGGCGCCCGGGGGTCTGTGCCCGGATGAAGATGAGGTCTCCGCCTACGTGGGCGGGACACTCGAACCGCGTCTTCGCGCGGCCACCGAGGCACACCTCGATGGCTGCGACGCGTGTGCCCGGCTTGTCGCGGAGCTCGTTCGGATCTTCTCCGATCAGCCGAGCACCCCGTCGATGCTCTCGTCGGGATCGCTCACCCGGACCGAGGGGGGCGCACCCGCGGTGGAGCAAGGCCCGGACCTGCTGGCGCCGGGTTCTGCGATCGGGCGCTACCGAACGCTCGAGTGCGTGGGCATCGGGGGGATGGGGGTTGTCTATGCCGCGTACGACCCTCACCTGGACCGACGCGTTGCGCTGAAGCTGCTGCTCGAAGTCGGTGGTGACAATGGTGCCCGCAAGCGAGCCCGGCTTTTGCGGGAGGCGCAGTCGATGGCCAAGCTCACCCACACGAACGTGATCACGGTGCACGACGTGGGCATTTGGCACGGCCAGGTGTTCGTGGCGATGGAGTTCGTCGAGGGCGGAACGCTCAAGTCTTGGATGCGAGAGAAGCGGCGGACGTGGAAAGAAATCCGCCCCACGATGTTGGCGGCGGGGCGGGGGCTCGCAGCCGCCCATGCGGCGGGTCTGATCCACCGTGACTTCAAGCCCGACAACGTGCTCATCGGTCGTGATGGCCGGGTACGGGTCACGGACTTCGGACTCGCCCGCTGGGAGGACGGCACGGTGTCGACGGGAGAGCAGCTGCTCTCGGGAAGCGCAGATTCCTCCGCGTCCTCGGACGAGCCCCGCGAGGAGGTGCTCAGCGCCGAGGTCTCCTTGACGCGGACCGGGGCGCTCGTCGGCACGCCGGCCTACATGGCTCCGGAACTCTACGCACACGAGGTGGCGGACGCGGCCACCGATCAGTTCGCGTTCTGCGTCGCGCTCTACGAGGCGTTGTACGGTGAGCGACCCTTCCGTGGCAAGACGCTGGCGGAGCTGGCGACCAACGTCGGTTCGGCGGACAGCGTCGAGTTCCCCGGAGCTGTGAACGTGCCCCGGCACATTCGCAAAGCGTTGCGCCGCGGTCTGTCGAGGCGCAGACGCGATCGCTTCGGGTCCATGGATGCCCTGGTCGCAGCATTGGATCGGCGGGTCGTTCGGCGGTGGCGAAAGGCGGCGTTCGTGGGTGTTCCGGTGGCCAGCCTTGGGGTGGGCGCATGGGCGACGTCAAGGGACCACGAGCCGCACAAGACCTGCGAGAGTGTGACGGAACCCTTCGCCGCGGTCTGGAGTCCGGACCGGAGGGCGCGAATCTCGGACGCGTTCGATCGGGCGAGCTCACCGCTGGCCGGACAGGCGTTGGGGGCCTTCTTGAAGAGCGTCGATGCGTATGCTCAGACGTGGACGGCTGCGGCCGAGTCGACGTGTGACGCTCGGGCCCGTGGTGGCGACCGAACCTTTGTGGAGCTGGCCGAGCGCTGTCTCGCCCAGCGACGGATCGCGCTGGACGTTGCGCTGCAGGACTTCGAGGAGGTCGATGACGACGACGTCGCACGAGCGCGGGGTTTGGTGGCATCGATCGCTCAGGATTGTACGGACGAGGCGGCGCTGCTTTCCAATGCGCCGCCGCCGGCCCCCGAACAGCTTCGTGCGCAGGTGGAGCGGGTGCGCCTGGACCTCGCGAAGCTCGACGGATACGTGGCCTCGGGCGAGTACGAAGCGGGTGTCGAGCTCGCCCGTATGCTCGACCGGGAGGCGGTTGCAATCGGACACGAGCCGCTTCAGGCCGAGGCGAGGCTCGAGCTCGGAAAGCTGCTCGACCTCGCAGGCGACGTGGAGGCGGCCGCGGCTGCGCTGGAGGAGGCCGAGTTGCTCGGGACTTCAAGCCGCTTCCATCGCATCACGGCCGAGGCCCTCACGCTGGCGGTGTACGTGCGCGGGGTCATCATGCAGCAGCACGACGAGGCGCGGGGATTGGCACGGCGAGCGGCCGCCGCAGCGAAGGCCGCGGGGATGGACGAGGAGTTTCGGGCCGCGCTGCTGATGAACCAGTCGTCGATGGAGTACTCGGCCGGGGAGTATGCAACCTCCGAGATGTTCGCGGCGCAGGCGCTCGCGCTGCGAGACCCAGACGCGGATGCCATGCGGTGGGCGGATGCTGCCTACAACCTCGCGACGATCCGCATGCTCTTGGGCCGCAACGCAGAGGCGATCGAGACGCTTCACGCGTACATCTCGATCTTCGAGGCCGAGCTTGGACATCTCCACCCCGATGTTGCGGTTGGATACCACACCCTCGCGATGGCCTTGTTTGCGACGGGAAACGCCGACGGCGGCGAAGTGGCGCTGCGCACCGCGCTGGATATTCTCGAGAAGACCGTCGGTGACAAGCACCCGCTGTACGCCGGCCCGCTCTCGGATCTGGCGGGATTCGAGGCCGACCGCGGCAACCACGAGGTCGCGATTGCGCTGGCCCGCCAAGCCCTGGGCATCCGCGAGGCTCAGGGCTCGGAGCCGCTGTCGGCCGCTGCGAACCGTCTGCATGTTGCGCAATGGTTGGCGGAGCTGGGCAGGGTGGAGGAGGCTCGAGTCGAGCTCGACCGAGCGGAGAAGGCTGCGATCGCGGCGGTCGGTGCAGAGCATCCAAGGCTTGCGGAGTTCCACGTCGTGCGGGGCAGCCTGCACGCGAATGCCGGGGACCGGAGGGCGGCGAAGCAGGCGATGGATCGGGCGCGGGTGCTGATCGAATCGGATGCAGAGGCGTTGTGGGAGCACAGGCTCATTTGGGCCCGGCAGCTGGTGATCCTCGGCGCGGATGAGGAGGCGATTGCCGAGCTTCGGACGCTGCTCGCAGAGGGGTCGAAGGACCAACCTCCGCAGGACTTGGCCGAAGCGCGGTTCGTGTTGGCTCGGCTCGTCGAGAAGAAGTCGCCGGGGTCGGCTGAAGCTCGGGCGCTGGCGGAGGCGGCCTTGACCGGCTTCGAGTCGACGGCCGCCGCCGACGAGGTTCGTGCGTGGCTGGCAGGGGACTCGCTCGCTCGCTAGCTGCCTCAGGAACGCCCGGGTTTCTCCTCCAACTTGTTGCGCGGGTGCCGACCCCGCCGGGGCGGCTTTTCTTGGCGCCCTCCATAGATTGCCGGCCGAGCGGCCATAGCAGGCTTGATGAGTTGCCTGACCACCGCGACGACCAAGAGACACCGACACAGCGCGAGTGACATCGGAGTTTGGGACCCTCGACCGACTCGACGACCGCCCCGAGCCAGTGGCGTTGAGGCGCAATGAAGTGGGAACATCGAGAATGGAACCGTCGGTCGAGCCGCACGAGAGTGGTTTCCGACGGCCGACGTGAAGGCTATCGCGAGTTCGGGCGAGTTCACTTCGTGAAGACCCGGATCCACTGCCTCGCCGCCATCCTCGTCGCATCGGGCTGCACAGGCCGAAGCATCGAGGATACGGCGAGCGGCGCGGTTGAAGATGTTGATCCCAACCCATCTCCGGAACCTCCGGCTCCCGCGCCAACGGTGCGCAACGCCACTCTCGAAGCCGTGACGCCCCGGCAACAAACCGCCCTGGCCGGGTCGGTCGTTGCGGTGGCGCCGGGCGTCCGCATTCTCCAGCACGGACGCCCGGTCTCCGGCGTCGCGGTCCGCTTTGAGACCGAGGATTCGTATGATGGTGCGGTCAGCGTGATTGAGGCGCAAACGGACATCGACGGGGTGGCGACCGCAGAAACCTGGGAGCTCGGCCCGTATCACGCGACCTACGTGGTGGTGGCCTCCCTGCCGGGTACCGATGTCGAGCCGGTGCGTTTCTCGGCATCGACGACCTCGGCATTCGAGCTCGTGGTGCACGGCGTCGACACGCTCGAGCCTGAGTCGCGCGAGCAGATCGACCGAGCGGTCCGCCGCTGGCAAGGTGCGGTCATCGGGCCGCTCTCCAAGGTCTCTGGGATGCTGGACACCTTCGCGGCCCGGTGCGAACGAGACGCCCCGCCCTCGAGGATCGAGCACCGCGGAGTCCACGTCTTCGTACACGCGGAGCCATTGGTGGGGGCAGCGGGTCGCGGTGGGCCGTGCGTGCTGCGGGCCGATGGGTCCCCGTCGTTCGGCCGCGTCGTCCTCGATTCGGGAATCGTTGGGCTGTACACGCGAGAAGGCGCCCTGGAGGACTTGATGCTTCACGAGCTTGGCCACGTGCTGGGTCTGGGAACCCTGTGGACGAACGCGGGACTGCTTCGCGACCCGGCCAGCGCCGGGAATGCCGACGCCGACCCGTACTTCGCCGGCGCGCGCGCTCGGGAGGCGTTCGAGGCCGCGCGCGCCGACACTGGATACGAAGGCCCGACGGTTCCAGTAGAGGACAGGGCTTGGCTTGAAGGATCGGTGAACTCGCACTGGCGTGAGTCCGTGGTCGGGAGCGAGGCGATGAGTACGTCGAGGGTCTCGCTCGCCGTGCCACCCCCGCTCAGCGCGATGACGATCGCCTCGCTGGCCGACCTCGGCTACTACGCCGTCAATATGCTGGCCGCGGATCCCTGGAGACTGCCCGCCGGATCGCTACACGAAGGCGAAGGCTCGTCGGCGTCGTTCCGGTGCGCGCCGCTGCG
The DNA here is from genome assembly GCA_964352485.1 of uncultured Nannocystaceae bacterium. Lineage (GTDB taxonomy): Bacteria > Myxococcota_A > Polyangia > Nannocystales > Nannocystaceae > CAJXVA01. Next base: position 10,506 of record CAYGTG010000108.1, read on the forward strand.
GTAGAGCCGTCGCAGACGGCGGGCGAACCTCGCAGTCCGCCGACGTGGCGTGTGGCAAACACGTGCGCACACGCTCACAGGTGTGAACACGCGTCCTGGGCCCGCTACAGCAGCACAGCCAGAGAGCAGGACGAGGAGGGGGGCTCGTACGCGCATCGCTCCAGAGTATGCGACGGTCCGCAGCGCTCCCTGTATCGATCCCGTAACCGAGATCAGGCCCCGCCGTTGCAAACTGGTACCCTCCTCGCCATGCGAGTGCTCTCTCGGTGGATCGCCCTCGGCCTGTTTGCTCTGGCCCCCAACGTTGCAGGGGCGGACATCATCTCGGACGAGGAGGCGAACTGCCGCTCGCAGGAGGTCGGCGAAGCCTGCACGATCGGAGGCGAAGCCGGTACGTGCCAGAAGAGCACGTGCGCCCGCAACGACTACAGCGAGGGCGTTCCGCCCAAGACCAAGCAGGTCGAGTGCATGGTCTGCAAGGCCGGGGCCGCCGCGCCCGAGCCGGTCGCCGAAGAGAAGGAGGCGCCCGAGACAGAGGATGGGAAGGATGGAAAGGCCGCCACCCAGGACGCCAAGGCCGAGTCGAAGGACGAGGCCGACTCCAAGACGGGCGGATGCACCGTGGGTGCGCCCGCGCCGGTGGGCCTGTGGATCCTGCTCCTCGGTTCCGCGTTCTGGATGCGTCGACGCAGCTGAGTCCGCAGCGGTCCGGCTACAGCAGCAGCCCCGCGGCGAACGACACCGCGTTGGCGAGCAGGGCCAGCGCAAAACCTCGCAGCGGAGGAAGCCGAAGGCCGAGCGTGTAGATCAGGCACTCGGCGACCACCACGGCCGCCTCGATGCGCATGGCCTTGCCCTCGGGCGTCAGCTCGGGCGTGTGGGTGATGGAGAAGTCCCAGGCAAATGGGTGGGTGATCAAGGTTGCAGCGATCGCCGCGAGCGCCCAGCTCGCCACCTGGTCCTTGGGCATCCAACGGCGCGCCCAGCCGAGTCCGAGCACGCATGGAACCTCCAGTCCCAGCGAGATCAGCATCGCCTGAGTCTGCGAGAGCACGAGCGAGGGTAGCAGCTGCTACGCTTCTACCAAGCCGTGGAATCGCTGCCTCTCACGCTGTTGGTTTTCCTGATCGTCGTCGCCGTCATCGCGGGCCTGTGGGTCGGTGGACGCGCCAACCGCGAAGTGGAAACGCGGCGCGACGAGGGCAAGTCCGTGGTTACGAAGGCCCGTCAGGGTGCCCAGAAGGCGGTCGTCTCGCTGTTCCTGTGGAACCGCAAGCGCAAGCGCGCGCGGGACGATCGGGACGACAAAGACGAGTAGGGGCTTGGTTCGGTCCGACCGGCGAAAACCGTCGCCGGGAACTTCTGCGCGTCTGCGGTGTCCGTCCCGATCATGAAGGCCTTCGCTCGCTTTGCGGGCGTGCTGAGCATGGTCGCCGCGGGTGGGTTCGCGGGATGTGCTCAGCATGCGTCGCCCATGGATCTCGACGTGGAATCGGTCGAAGAACGCCCAAAATCCATGCGTCACGCACGCGGGGACGGGTTGGGTCCTCAGCGTCTACCGCAGCGGTGCGCGCTGCAGCAAGCACCCCAGGCCGCCCCGCTGCAGCCGGACGAGGGCTGGGACCGAAGCACGATTCGGGTTCAGACCGCCGATGGCCTGCGCGAGCTGCCGCTCCAAGAGTCCACCTTCGAGACGCTCGTCGTGGGGACCGTCGCGGAAACCACGGTCACGCAGGTGTTTGCGAACCCCTTCAGAGAGCCGATCGAGGCGGTCTATGCCTTTCCGCTTCATGAGCGAGCCGCGGTTGACGACTACTGGATTCATGTCGGGGACAAAAGCCTGCACGGCGAGATTCACCGTCGCGCCGAGGCGAAGGAAATCTATGAAGAGGCAAAGACCAACGGGCAGCGGGCGGCCCTGCTCGAGCAAGAGCGCCCCAACGTATTCACGCAGAGCGTGGCCAACATTCCGCCCGGCGAGTCGATCGAGATTCAGATGCATGTCGTGCAGCCGCTCGCCCAGGAAGCGGGGCGCGGGACACTCTCGCTCCCGACGGTCGTGGGGCCGCGTTTCATTCCAGGCGCGGCGACGGGGCACTCCGGATCGGGCGTCCGTCCGGATACCGACGAGGTCTCGGACGCATCGAAGATCAGCCCCCCGATCCTGGATCCCAAGTCCCGCGGCTGCGCGCCGCTGCTGATCACGGTCGACATCGAGTCATCCCATTCGATCGGGGACCTGACCTCGGTGAACCACTCGATCTCGAGCCACGCAGGCAACGGGGTGACCACGGTCGAGTTGACCGCGGGCGCAACGCTGGCGAACCGCGATTTCGAACTCTCATGGAGCCTGGGCGGCGACGCAACGCAGGCGGCGCTGATGACTCAGCCGGACGAAGAGGGGGGCGGTGCCTTCACGCTGACCCTCGTTCCGCCCACATCCTTGGCGGCGGAGGACGCGGTGCCGCGCGACCTGATCTTCGTGGTCGACAACTCCGGGTCGATGGGAGGGAAGCCGATGGACACCGCCAAGGCGGTCATGCGCGAGGCCATTGCATCGATGGGCCCCGAGGACCGCTTCACCGTCCTGCGGTTCTCTGAGAGTGCGAGCGAGCTCAGCCCCGGTCTGCTCGACAACACGGCGGGCAACCGTCGCCGAGGGCTCGACTATGTGGACCAGATGCGCGGCATGGGTGGGACACACATGCGGGCGGGCATCGAAGCTGCACTCGCGCTGGCGCAGTCGAGCGAC
>CAYGTG010000109.1:0-13250 GCA_964352485.1 uncultured Nannocystaceae bacterium
CAAGCTGCCTCCGCTCACCCTTCCAAGGTCGGGCTGTGCCCTCGCTCGTGAACCCGCTCGGGGCTCACTGTACTCGTCGCGGAGGTTATGAAGGCTGCTAGACCTTGGGTGGCTTGATGACCGGCGCCGGCATTGTGCTGGCGAAGAGGGCGGGAGCGGCCTTGTGCTGGTGTCCCTGTCCCTGGGGAACCCCCGCGGCCAACGCTTGCCGTACCGCGGCTTCGACCACGGGTGCGTGGTCAGCATCGAGAGCGTAGATGCTCACCTCGATCGTCTCTCGTTCCCGTCGTTCGACTTTGGGTTCGTGAACGACCGACGCCCAGTGACAGCGCATCGCAGAACTCACCACGTGTCGCTTGAGGCTCACGAAGTCGACGCCCGGTGGTTGGTCGATGGCAAAGGCGTGCACGTGAGCTCCCGAGACGCTCTGGGTGCGGCGCAGGGTCTGCCGGCTGATCTTTCCGTAGGGGAGCACGGCCTCGTCACCCTCGGGCGTTTGCACGACCAATGAACGCACCCCAACCTCCAGGACCCGGCCCTGAACATCGCCCACACGTACGTGGTCGCCAACGCGGCACAGCCGCCCAAAACGAAACGCGACACCGCTGATCAGGTCGTACAACGACGCCCAGGACAGCAGCACCAGGATCCCGATCAGCGAAACGAGGACCGCTGCGAACGCGGGTTCACGAGCGAGGAGTGCGGCAATGCCCGAGGCGACGTACGCGACGAGCAGGGTCAGGCCCAGCACCGGAGCAAAACGCTGCAAGCCGTCACGAACCCGCGCCGGCGCCGGGATCACGCGAAACATGAACGCGACCAGCTGCAACACTCCGATGAGCGCCACAGCACCCAGCGTCAGGAAGGTCAGGTCGACGATCGATCGGAAGAGGTACTCGGTCATCCCAACATCCCCTGGTTGCGGAGGCTATCGGTCACCAGGTGGGCGACGAACCGGTCCACGTGCAGGACGTCCCGGGCATCGCGACGAATGAGGCCCATTCGAGCCAGCGCAGAGACATCGGCCTCGAGGTCATCTGGGGCGACCGCCGCGATGCGCTGCAGTCGGCGCATCGTCACCTGCTTGTGAACGACGAGCTGCAGCAAAATCGCACGCAGTTCCACCCGAAGCTCTTCGATCATCTCCGCGCGGGGCCGAGTGGGCCAGCGCATGATCAGCGTGTTGGTGTCGACCTTGTCGATGTGCGAGAGCCACGCGCGCAACGCGACCGCGACCAGACCGCCCGAGAAATCGAAGTAGCGGGTGAAGAGCCGGGCTTGCCGCCAGGGGGCAAGCTCTTCCTCCGGGGTGCCCGCGAGCTCGAAGCTGATCCCGGTCGACCCGTGCCTCAGAGAGATGATCGACTTGAGTGTTTCGGCCGGCAGCGCGTCGCATTCGACCACCGCCAACGCCGATTCGCTCAGTCGCGTGAAGCTGCTCATGAAGCGCCACGCGTGTACGTTGAGGTTCGCCACGAAGAGGCAACGCTCGCCGTGTTTTCCGAGCAACCGGATGAACTCCTCGAGCAGCACCATGCCCCGAGGACTCCGCTCCCACCACATCTCGAGGTCGTCGAACACGAACACCGAACCGTCCGGAACCTTGCTCAAGAGGTCGTCGGGCTTGCCGCGATCTTTGACCTCGGCTTCGAACGCAAGACGAAGTGCGGCAGGCTCGATCGCGCCACCAGGCGGTGGGCTGATTCGAAACACTTTGCGGCGGGCGAGGAACTTTGTCGTCAGGACGTGGCAAAGCGCGGTCTTTCCAGCGCCCGTCTCCCCAACGACGAACAACGCGCCTTGTCCTCCGTTTTCGTGCCGCTTGATCGCTGCCTTGATCCGGGCAAGCTCGGCGTGGCGCCCAACCCAGAAGGTTGCACTGATCGTGGCCTGTCCGGAGAACAGCTGCCGGTAGTAGAACGGCAGTGCACGCAGCAAGTCGCGGCGCGGCGTGAGATTCTGGGCGAGTTCGGCGATCCGGTCGACGACGGTCGCACCGGTTCCCGACGCCGTGCGCCGCAGGCGACGCGCCAACAACACTCCGGTGCTGCGGCGATACAGCAGGGCCACGAACGTCTGCCGCGCATACCCGGCGGCGCGGGAGACCACGCGTCGCAGCCGAGACACAGCCTTGTGGCTCTCTCGGCTTCGAATATATTGCGAGAGGCTGTCGGAACGGTTGGTCAACGCGTAGGGCGCGGTCTCATCCCGCAGCGTTCCCAACTGTTCCTCCACCCGCGAGGAGAACGTCTCGGACGCGCTGCGCAGGACGCCGAGCTCGGTGTCCAGGCGCCGGGCACCTTCCCGTGCGACCGCCACCACTTGTTTGCGGAAGTCCTGATTCGCCCACCCGCCGGCCGCCTCCATGTCGCCGATCGTAAACGTCAGCAGGCGAGTCACATCGCGGGCGACACCCACCGTGCGCTGCTCCTGAAGCGGTAGACCGGAAATCTCCTGGTTGACGACGTCGAGGAACTCAGTCTCGATCAGGTACTTCACCAAGGGCCTGACCGAGACCGTGACCTCGTCGGCCTCCATCGAGACTCCGCTCTCCAGTGCGCCGATCGATTCGTCGCTCAGCGTCGTGGCGGACTCAGGAAGGTCCTCGATGCAGCCGTCGATGTCCCGAGCGATCGCTTCGAGGACGGCCTGCCCGTCGAACGTCGCCCGAAGTTCACGTTCCGGTGGCAACTTGGGGTCCCGCCCGGCCTGGGCCTCACGAACGAACTCCTGGATCGCATCGTGGATCTGAACGCCCTCGTTGAGGACCGAGGACTTGATGTCCTGGGTGACCTCTGTGCGGGCGCGAAGCGCGAGGGCCGAGAATCGATGCTGGAACGCGGCGATCTGTAGCCCAAGATGGGCGCGCTGCAGAAGCAGCCGCTGGTGATGCTCCCAGGGCGCGGCGCTGAGGCGCAACGTCTCCAAGCGGGCCGAAGCTTTCCGGGGCCGGCGTCGCTGCTTTCGAATCAAGTGCGCGACGTCCACACGCTTGAGATCGTCGGCGAAGGCTTGGCTCATGTCGTGGGTCCGCCGCGCCAGGCGGACCCCGGTGCCCTCCGCAAGCTCCTGGGCCAAGATGATCGCCGCATCCACATGGGACAGGAGCCGCTGCTTGCGAGCCTCGATAAAGGCGGGGTCTGCCTCGCGTCGCTCGATCGTCGCGGAAAGAGCGCTGAGTTCGGTGGCGGCTTCGTTGAGGATCTTCCCCAACTGCACCGCGAGTCGATGGCTGCTGGACTGGACGCTCCGCAGCCATTCTTCCAACAGGTCTGCGGCGCCGACGTGGACATACCAGGACTGCAATGAGGCCAGGGGCACCGAGTACCTGGGCTCCCGACGGCGGACCGTGGCCCAGAAACGGCGACGGCGTTTGAAGGCCCGCACGGCGCGGCCGTCCCGGGACGTGGGCGCGAACGCGTCGCGCTCGCCGGTGACCTCGAGGTGGGTCGGAGCGGCGGCGGCGAGCTTGACGAGTCCTTCGACGAACCCGTTGAGCGTGCCCTGAAGGCTCTTGGCCTGACTGGGAAGCGTCCCCTCTTCGTACGCTGCAACCAGCTTTCGCGCCTGAAACAAGAAGCCGCCCTGTGCCCGACCCGCGGGCTTGCGCGCACGTGCGGGGTCGGCCTCTTCGAGACCCTTGCGTACGATCTCGAACTGACGCTCGAGCAGGTTGCGGACATCGCCGAGCAGCGATTCGTGGCGCGCGAGCACGGGCGCGAAGCCCTCCTGGAAGAGGTCGTCGGACAGCTTGCCGTAGACTTCGGCGAACAACGCGGCGGGAGGCTCGAGCACCGGGTTCTCCGGCAGCTTGAGCACCCGAAGTTCAGTGAGGCTGGCCTGTGCGCGCTCCTGGGCGCCAGCGGCGGCGCCCATCTGACCGGCGATCGGCAGGACCTCCTCGAAGAGGGACGAGCCATGCACGAGCAGAGTCGTCCCCAGCCCCGCGAGGAGCTCGTCGAGATGGCCGAGAGCCTTGCCGTCGAACCGACGCAGCGGTGGAAGGCCGAGGACGACCAGGTCCGCATCGCCCGACTCATGGCGGATCGTGCTCTCGAAGCCGTGTGCTTGGGACGGGCTCGCGACGACTTTGATCTTGGCCTCGACCCGCGCGTCGGCGAGGACGCTGCGCATGGCGTGCAGGAGATCGTCGCTGAGCGAGGTGTCCTCGGAGACGAGCAGGAAGCGGAGCTTCGCGCCCTGCCACTGCTCGAACCTGGTCAAGAAGCGCATCAACGACAGGCTGAGCGCGACGTTGCCCTGCTGCGGGCGCCACCAGATGTCGACCCGCTCCCGCTTGCCCCAGGCGCGCTCAGGGTCGTAGTGGAGCATGACGAGGTTGAAGTCTTGCTTGACCGTGTCCTTGACCAAGTCGACGAACCGGTCGGTGTCTTTTCGGTCGACGTCCCAGTCCAGCAGCACCGTGTTCGGATCGAGCCCTGTGAAGCCGTGGTGCTGACACGCCGCCGCGACGGTCTCGTAGAAGTCTGTGCTGACCGTGCGACGCCGGAAAACACCGACCTGGGCTTCGTTCTCGTCGATCCTCGCGGCCGCTTCTTGCTTCGAACTGACGAGCTCGAAGTCCGTCAGCAATCCGCTCCCGGTGATCAGCGCTCTGGAGAGGTCGAGCAACTCGGGTCGCGATTCGCTCCCCATGTGGCTGAACAACAAGACGTTGGGCCGCCAATTTCGCCGTTGTCCTCGTCCTTGGCTCAGGCGATGCAAGCCCGTCCGAACGATCGAAGACCAGATTCCCTCCCACGTGTCGCCGGCATCGAGGGTGAGCTGTCGTCGCTTCAAGAACAGGAAGAGTCCCGAGAGGAGGATCGTCGCCCCCGCCATCGCGGCGAAGTCGAGCTGGATCATGACGACGATGCAGGTGACCGCTCCGAGCACGCTCACCAGTCGCGGGATCCGGAACTGCGGACGGAAATCCGGGCTCGCCCAGCTCTCGATTGCAGAGCTGATGTTGAGGAACCCGTACGTCGCCAAGAAGACCATCGACACCACGCGGGCGATCGCATCCAGTTCGGCGATGAGGATCCCGCCTTCGGCGATCGCGAACGCGAGCAGCAGAGCGTTGCGCGGCTCGTTGTTCTTGCCATGCCCCTTGCCAAACCACCGCGGCGTGATCGCGTCGATGGACAGAGCCTGCAGAATCCGAGGTGCGCCGAGAATGCTGCCGAGTGCCGACGAGAGCGTTGCCCCCCAGATCCCGGCGGTGACGAACGCCGGGACGAGTGAGATCTCGGCGAGCACGTTGGTGTTCGACAGGAGCTCGGCCCGGTCGACGCGGAAGGCCAGGAAGACGGCTAGCGCGCTGTAGACCACCAGGCCCAGCGCGATCGCGGCCAGCGTTCCGCCGGGGATCGACCGCTTGGGGTCCTTGAGGTCCCCCGACATGTTCACCCCAGCGGTGAACCCCGTCACGGCTGGAAAGAAGATGCCGAAGATCAGTCCAAGGCTGGGGGCATCGGGTGCAACCTCGAGGTGTCCCTGCGAGGGGAGGGGCGATGAGCCGCCCAGGAACACCGAGCCCAGGGACAGCGCGATGAGCACCAAGATGAGGTATTGGGTCTTGATCGCGAACGACGTCGAGATGACCGTCACGAGCGTCAGCAGGACAACGGTGATCGTCCCCGCCATGCGCACGTTCGCGGGGGAGACGTCCATGTCGATGAACGCCAAGAAGCTCTCGCAGAACCCGATGACGTAGAGGCTGATCGAGAACGACAGTCCCACGAACAGGGCCAGGCCCAGCGTTCCGCCGATCGGCAGTCCGAGGCTCCGTGAAACGATGTAGTAGGGGCCACCGGCGCCGACGCTCTTGTCGGTCGCGATCGAGGAAATACTCAGCCCGGTCGTGATCGAGATGACGTGCGCGACCGCGATGACGCCGAGCGCCATCCACAGCCCGCCGTTGCCCACGACCCACGGCAGCCGCAGGTACATGATCACGCCAAGGATGGTGAGGATCGATGGCGTGAAGACGCCGCCGAACGTTCCGAACTTGCCGTCTTTGCTCATGAGTGCCCGAGCTCGCGGACCCTAGGAAGTGTGCCTCAGCGGGGGTGTAGGCGGGGGGAGAACCAACGCCGCCTGGGCAGTCGCTCAGCATGCGCGCGCGTGGTCAGTCCCCGATTGGGTGTTGATCGCCTCGTGGTGCACGGCACGAAACGACGGGCTGATGCGGCGGACATTTCGTGCGTGGCTAACCCTGCGGGCCGTTCTCGCCCGCGGGATCCGCCGCGCAGGGTTTCGCCACGAGCTGGGGGCCATTTCGCGTAGGCTCGCCCGGTCATGGCGCAGCAGACGACGGGTGGCACGAGTGCGGCGGTTTCCAATGAACTGTCGACGGTGATGGGCGTGGTCCGGGACCTGGTCGTCGAGGTTAGCGATGGTCGCGGGCTCGGCCGGTTGACATCCAACGTGTCCTTCGAGCGCGAACTCGGTCTGGGCTCCCTCGAGCGCGTGGAACTCGCGGTCCGGGTGGGGGAGGCGATGGGCGTGCGTCTGTCGGAGGATGCGATCTCGACCGCCGACACCCCCGCTCAGCTCCTCGAACACGTGATGGCCGCGCGCGGCCAGACCTCGGTGACCGAGATCGCGACCGACGGCGCGAGCAAGCGGGCGCTGCTGCCGACCGAAGCTCCCGCCCCGCGGCCCGAAGATGCGAGGACCTTGGTCGAGGTCTTCGAGCACCACGTGCGTGTCCAGCCTGACCGGGTGCACATGGTGCTGGAGGATGACAACGGAAACGCCGCTCCGATCACGTATCGCGCGCTGCACCACGCGGCGCAGCGCGTTGCGGCAGGCTTGCGAAAACGAGGCCTTCAGCCGGGCACGTGCGTGGCGATCATGCTGCCGACCGAGCTCGGCTATTTCGCCTCTTTCCTGGGAGTCATGCTCGCGGGCGGGGTGCCAGTGCCGCTGTACCCCCCGGTCCGGCTCGACCGGATCACCGAGTACATGGCGCGGTGCGAGAAGATCCTCGACAACGCCCAGGCGAAGATCCTGATCACGTTCGACCGGGCCGCCCGCGTCGCCGAAATTGCCCGCGATCGTGTCGCTTGCATCGAGCTCGTCGTCTCTTCAAAGGTCTTGCTCGAAGAGTCGAGCGAGGGAAGCAGCGCTCGTGCCGACGTCAAGGAGACCGATACAGCGCTGATCCAGTACACCTCCGGCAGCACCGGGGACCCCAAAGGTGTCGAGCTCACGCACGCCAACGTGGTGGCCAATATTCGGGCCTCCGCAGCGGGAAGCGAGCTCCGCGGGGACGACGTGATGATCAGCTGGTTGCCGCTGTATCACGACATGGGGCTCATCGGCGGGTGGCTGATGTGCTTCTACGGCGGCTCTCCCACGGTGCTGATGTCGCCGATGGCGTTCTTGTCTCAGCCGGTGCGATGGCTGCAAGCGATCACCGACTACGGCGGAAGCATGTCGGTCGCGCCGAACTTCGCCTTCGACCTGTGCGTCAAGCGGGTCCCCCAGGACGCCATCGCTGGACTCGACCTCAGTCGCATGCGGGTGCTGCTCAACGGCTCGGAGCCGATCACGGTCAAGACGCTCGACGACTTCATCGACAGGTTCGGTCCCGCCGGCATGGCGTCCGGCGCCCTGTTCTGCGCCTACGGATTGGCCGAGAACATGGTTGGGGTTGCCTTTCCCCCGGTGGGACGGGGTCCTCGCATCGACCGGATCGAACGGGTGACCTTTGAGGAGACGGGGCGGGCGGTTCTCACCGAAGACACCGACGCGTTGGAGTTCGTGGGCGTGGGCATGGCCCTGCCGCTGCACGAGGTTCGGATCGTGGACGAGAAGGAACAACCCACGTCCGACCGGGTTCAGGGCACCATTCAGTTCCGGGGACCCTCGTCCTTCAAGGGGTACTTCCGGCGACCGGACGTGACGGCGGAGGTCCAACGCAAAGACGGGTGGGTCGACACGGGCGACCTGGGCTACCTCGACGAGGGCGAGTTGTTCATCACCGGCCGCGTCAAGGACCTGATCATCAAGGGCGGCCGCAACTACTACCCCCACGAGTTCGAGGCGGCGGCCACGTCCGTACAAGGCGTGCGGCAAGGCTGCGTGGCCGCGTTTTCGGTGCCCGATCCCAATACTGGGACCGAGCGAGTCGTCGTGATCGCCGAGACTCGCGAGAAGGACGACACCTCGCGGGAGATGATTCAAGCGCAGGTGGTCGAGGCCGTGACCGCGGCCGTCGGCATTCCACCCGACGAGGTCGTGCTGGGCATCGTCGGCGCCGTGCCCAAGACTTCCAGCGGCAAGATCCGACGTCGCGAGGCCCGTCGGCTGTACCTCGATGGGACGGTCAACCGCGCGCGAAAGTCTGCCGCACGACAGACCGCAGGTCTGTTCGCGAGGAGCCTGCCGCAGCGCGCGGGGCAGATGGCGCGCAAGGTCGGGGCAGCGGTCTACGGCGGATACGCGGCGGCGACTCTTGGAACGATCGCGTTCTCCGCCCCAGTCCTGGGCCGCGTGGCTCCGGCTGGCAAAGCGTCTCGGCGCGTGGCGGCGACCCAGGCCAAAGCGGCGATGACCCTGGCCGGGTTGCGTCCAAAGGCAATGGGCTTGGAGAACCTTCCTTCCGGAGCTGCGCTGATCGTTGCCAACCACAGCGGCTATCTCGACTTCTTGATCTGCATGAGCGCGCTGCCGACGGGGGTTCGTTTCGTCGTCAAAGGAGAGATGCGCCAAAACCCGCTGATGGGTCCGGTGCTCGAGAAGATGGGGCACGTCTTCATCGATCGCCACTCCACCGCCCGCTCACTCAGTGACCTCGAGGAGGTCGTCAACCTGCTCGAGGCCGGAGAGCGGGTCGTCGTGTTTCCGGAGGGGACGTTCAACGCTGAGATTGGCATGCGGGCGTTCAAGCTCGGTGCGTTCAAGCTCGCCGCGCGAACCGGCGTGCCGGTCGTTCCAGTCGCCATTCGCGGTTCTCGCAAAGCGCTTCGCGACGGAACCTGGCTGCCCAAGCACCGGGCGATCGAGGTCGAGGTCCTTCCCGCGATTCATCCGAGCGGTGAGACGCTTGGTGAGATCGTGGATCTGCGGGACCGCTGTGCCGAAGCCATCGCGGCCAAGATCGACGAGCCACGTCTGTTCGCGGCTGACATTCGGGTGCCGGGCGTCGAGTAGCCGCGCCTCAGGCGTGGCGAAGCATCGAACGCAGCACCGCGAGCTCAGACTGCGCGCGATGGTGCTCGCCTCTGGAGATCGCAGTCCCAAGGCGCGTCACGGGGACCTCTGGGTGTGCGCAGGCGCGGTCTTCCTGTTGCCGGCCGATCGGGCATTGGGCGCACTGCCAGTCGAGGCTCCGACATAGCGGCAGCACGAGCATGAGCGCATCGAAGGTCTCCGGCCAATCCGTCGCAAACCAAGGATCGATGGTCCGGCGGGCGATCGACATGAGTCGGGTCCACTCTCGCTGCGAGGACAGGGTCGCGTCCAAGGATTCGACCTGTTGGGATGCGACGAGCAGGGCGGCCTCGAGCGTTCCGCCCTGCTCGCTCCAAGCTTCGACCGCAGCTTTCGCGGAACGAAGCCGGGTCACGCTCGATTGAACTTGGGTGCTCATGGATCTCCCGCGTGGATGCCGGCCACTCCCGATGTGCAGTGTGGGCCGGCTTCTTTCGCTGCATCGAAGCTTGCTCGAATCACCGGCGCATAGCGAACGACGTCATGGCCGATCCGCAGCACCCGGTCACGGACCTTCTCTGACACGAGGGTGTCGCCGTCGAAGTCGTCGGGCTTGCCGACGGCGTGAAAGGGAAGGGTGAATCCGTGGCACCAGGTGAAGCTGTTCCTCACCGACGAGACCGACATGTCGCCGCCGCCGCCTCCCGTGGTCGCGATGATCCCCGCGAACTTTCCGGCAAGCTCGAGATAGAGGAAGTCGAACCAGTTCTTGAGCGCTCCGCTCATGTTGCCGTGGTACTCGGGCGTGAGCAGGATGAAGCCGTCGGCCTCGGCAGCTTCGCGTCGCAACTCGGCGACCGCCGGCAGGGTTGGTTGTTCCGCGTCCTCGGTGCACATGACCGGGATGTTGCGTTGAGCGAGGTCGCACCGCGTCACCTCCGCGCCGGCTTGGAGTGCTGCGGCTTCGGCTTCGTCGGCCAGTGTCGCCAATCGCCCGCCTGGGGCGGTGGTTCCCAACACGATGATGATGCGCGGACGCTTCACGGCGCGATGGTAGCGCTTCTGGCCTCAGCGCCAAGCCACACGGCGGTACGCTCGCGGTCGTGGAGGTCTACGTCGGCACCAGCGGCTACCCGTACGACTTTGGGCCTGCAGCGGTGGGCAGACGCCACGCCGGAAGGGTTCCGTTTCGTCCCGTGCGCTGGTTCTGTGACGAGGTGCTGCCCCAAGGGCGAACGCCAAACCTTGCCACCGCGCCGTGGGGCTACGCACGGCTCCGCCAGGACAGCTACGAACAGGCTGGCCTGCGCTCGTGGTCGACGCTCCTCTCACCGCGGCGGCCGACTGGTCGCAGCCCGGCTCGTTGCTACACTCCGGCCGCTCGCATGCCCACGCACTACAAGGCACACACCTTCAAAGAGTCCGACACGTGGGAGACCCTCGACTCGTACTGGAGCAGCCCGCTGTCGTACTGGGCCATGAAAAGCATGCGCGTCGAGCCTCCCGTGCGGCTGCGGGTGGTCGTTCTGCGCCGCGAAGTCTCAGCTTCGGAGGAGGGCTGGATCAACTACGGGGGACTCAGCGCGATGTTCGTTCAGTCCGTTCAGGCCCGGGGGCGCGCAGGGCAGAAGATTCGTGCCATCATCAACGACGGTACGATCGACGAAGATGGCGAGATTCGTGACTCATGACTGACCGGTCCATGTTCCGCGGATGGGTGGGGGCTGGGCTCCTTGCGTGTGCGGGCTGTTTCAATGGCCAAGACGCGCTGGGCTTGCCCTGCGAAGAAGACTTCCAGTGTGGCAACGGTCAGGTTTGTGCCGATGGGACCTGCGCGTTGGAGGGCGATGCCACCGGTGGCGGAAGTGGTTCGGCATCGGAGACGCCGGGGTCCTCGGAGACGCTAGGGTCCTCGGAGGCGTCGGGGTCCTCGGAGACGTCGGGGTCCTTGGAGACGTCGGGGTCCTCGGGCAGCAGCACCGGGGGGCCCGGGCCGATGGCGGCCTGCTTTGGTGCGCTCACAAGCCGAGAGATCGTGATCAGCGGATCCGCAAACCCGATGTCGGTCGGCGTGGGTCGATTCTCGAACGGCCGCGACGCGGACATCGTGGTGCTGACCCGGTCCCCGGCTCGGCTCTCGGTCTTTCGCTTCGACGGTGACGGCTTCCAGTTGGAAGGCGAAACCAACGTCGACGACGAACCCATGGATCTCGCGGTGGGCTCGCTCGATGGCGACGAGTACGATGACGTGGTCGTCGTCGATGGCGGCGGTCCCAACGCAGGCGCGGTGACGCTTTTTTGGGGCGCAGCGGGGGGCCTGTTCGCGGATCCGCAGACTTCGTTCGATGATCCGCTGTCGTTTCCATACAGCGTTGACATCGGGCAAATGCTCAACAACGAGAGCCGGCAGTTCGTGGTGTCGAGTGGGACCGCGGCCAACGCCAGCGTTCTGTTCGAGGTGACCGACCGCGAGCCCAGTCTCCGGTCCTCGTACCCGTCCGTGTCTGCCTCTCCATGGGACACCGTGCTGGTCGACCTCAATGGGGCACCTCCGCTCGAAGCGATCGTCGTCGGATCGAATGACGAGGGCCTCGACCAAGAGTCCTTCCCCGGGAGTGACGGCGTGCACGTCCTCAGCGCCTCCTCAAAGAACGGACTGTCGTCGCTGCAGGTGCTGGAGGGCGCCCGCAGTCCGTTTGGGGTCGACGCCGGAGACCTCGATGGCGATGGAATCCCCGAGGTGATCTTCGTCGGCAAGAACATCGACACGCCGGCCGCTGTGGTCGAGAAGTCCGACAATCCAAGTGAGGTGAGTCTGTGCTCTCGCGACGAGTCCGGCGACCCGCTGGAATGCTCGACGTGGGAGCCAGGGCCAGACCACACCGGCTACAGCAACATCCGTCTCGCAGACCTCGATGGCGACGGACACCTCGACGCCGTAATCGGCACCACTGGCGGGACGGCTGCTGCGGACGGCCGGTTGTTGCTGGCGCGGGGTCCCCTCTTGCCGGATTTTGTCCCGGTCGAGCTGGCGGACACCGGCCCCATTGGAAACAAGATGGCCATCGCCGACGTGACCGGTGATGGCGCGCCGGACATCGTGGTTCCGCTGTACGGAGTGGGAACAAGCGGTCAAGGCGTGGTTCGCGTGTACTCCTGCGAGGTCGAGGGGTCATGAGGCGATTCGCGGCGCTCCCGCTGGTTTTCGCGTTGGCACTCCCGACGCCGTCCCTGGCCGCGCCGGCTGACATCGACGAAGCGCGGACGCTGCATCTGCAGGCCCAGGCGCGGTTCGATACCGCCGACTACGAGGGGGCGATCGAATCGTGGACCGAGGCTCTCGCGGCGTTGCCCAACGATCCTTCGAGCGCCCGGTTGCGACCCCTGATCCAGTACAATGTCGCGACCGCGCTCGAGAAGTCGTACGAGATCAGCGGCGACGTTGCGCAGCTTCGCAAAGCCAAGATGGTTCTGCAGGGGTTTGAGCGGGCGATCCCCAAGATCTATCCGGACGAAGCCGAAGCCGACGCCGAGCGCCGGCGGGTCCAGGAGCGAATCGCCACCCTCGACACAAAGATCGAAGCTCACGAGGCGGCAACCCCGGAGCCGGAGCCGGAGCCGGAGCCCGAACCGGAGCCGGAGCCGGAGCCCGAACCGGAACCGGAACCGGAACCGGAGCCGGAGCCGGAACCGGAACCGGAAGCGGGACGACCGCTCGTTCTTACGGGCTCGATCCTGACCGGGGTCGGGGTCGCCTTCGGCGGTGTCGCGATCGCCGGTTCGGTCATGGGCTCAAGGGCCAACGACATCGGCGCCGACGTCTCGCAGGACTTCGACAAGCGCGGGCAACAGTTCGAACGAGGTCGCACTGGCAATGCGCTGCTCGTCGTCGGGGCGGTGGGGGCGCCGCTGCTGGTGGGAGCTGGCGTCGCGCTGCTGGTGGTTGGAAAGCGACGATCGCGAAACACGTCCTCGGCCCGGCTGCTGCCCAGCGTGGGTGCGACCGGAGCATCCGTGACGCTGTCAGGCCGTTTCTAGAAGCAGCGAATCAACTCCCACCCTGGGGCTGGTCGAACAAGCCTCTGTAT
>CAYGTG010000110.1:0-4292 GCA_964352485.1 uncultured Nannocystaceae bacterium
GTGTAGCCTGTCGCCGGCCATCGCCCGCGCCGGGGGTGCGCAGAACCTGCCCCGGGTCGCCGACGGCGATGGCCTGAAGGTGGGCAAGAAGTCGAAGTTCCACGGCGGCATCGCGCTGCCCGTGGGCGTCGACTCCAACATCTTCAACCAGGCCAGCAACGAAGGGCGGCGCGCGGGTGCCTTTTTGTACCCGACAGGATGGGTCGGGGTCGGGAGCCGCGACGTCGTCAGTGGCGTGTTGCAGACGCCTCCCGAGCGAACGTCTCGACTGGCCGACTACAACATCGGCGTCATCGCGGGCTTCCGTCAGTTCCTCTCCGGGAACGAACGGGTGCGGACCGTTCCGAAGTTCTCGTTCGGTGCGGGCCTTCGGTTGTCGCTGCTGCCGGGTCGTCGGTTCGAGATTCGCTTCTCCGACGACGTCTTCCGCGGTGCGGCGCCAGGCAACATCGAGAGTCGCGGCACCGATTTCAACTTCAACCGCATCGAGCAGGAGGGCGCGCTGGACTTCATCGCCCGTCCCGGTGGTGGACGCCTCTCGCTGTCGCTGGGGTATCGCAACCGATACATGCGCTTCGGCCTCGAAGATCTGGCCAAGAGCAACCACATGTCCCACGGCCTCTCGCACGAGACCAAGTGGCGCTTCTTGCCCAAGTCGGCGCTCGTCCTCAACTACGACTTCGCCTGGACGTTCTATACCGACTGCTGTGTCTCGGTCGGTCTGGGCCGCAACGAGGACAGCTTCTCGCACCGCCTCTTGGGCGGCTATCGAGGGCAGATCGGCAAGAAGGTCGCGCTCAGTGCCCTGGTCGGGTGGGGCTGGGGCCTGTACCGCGACGACCCCAACGGCCCCAGCTTCCGATCGTTCCTCGGCAACGTGGGACTCAGCTACTTCCCAACGCTGCGCACCACGCTGAGCCTCAACGGCGGGCGCACCTTCAGCGACTCGATCTTCGGCAACTACTTCGTCGACAACGGCGCGAGCTTCTTGGCCAATCACCAGTTCCGCTGGCGCATGAACCTGCAGGGCGGGCTCGGCGTGATCGGACGCACCTACTCCGGCCTGCCGGTCGAGGGCGAAGAGACGCAGGACGTGGTTGCCTACGAGGGGCGCGGCGCGGACGGCTACCAATCCAGGCACACGCTGTTCACCCTGCTCGCCAAGGTCGACCAGCCGATCGGGCGCATCTTCTCGGTGGGACTCAACTACACCATGCTGGTCGACAGCACGCAGTTTCGCGTCACCTACGCCGTCAACCCCGAAGTCCCCGATGAGCTCGGCTACATCAAACACACCGCTTGGCTCATCGGTGCAATCCGAATCTAGCCTCGCGCCCCGTTGGCTCGGCGTTGCCTTGGTGGCTGTCGTCGTCTCTGTCGCTGGCTGCCCGAAGACGACGGGGCCGGTCGTGCTGCAGCCACCGGCGACCACGCCCAAATCCGATGACGTTCGCGCCGGCGACAAGCTCGCGATCGTGGTGCGCGGCCAAGAAGAGATGTCGGGGGAGTACGTCGTGTCCTCGGATGGTTCGATTCGGTTCCCCCGCATCGGCGAGGTGCCGGCGCTCGACCGCGACCCGGGCGACGTCGCCGCCGATATCGAGACCAAGCTCGCCGATGGGTGGTTGCGAAACCCTCAGGTCAGCGTCTCGCTGCTTGAGCGACAGAACCCCGAGCAGATCACCGTGCTGGGCGAGGTGAAGGAGGCCGGATCCTACCCGCACGACGGCACGCTCACGATCATGCAGGCCATCTCGCTCGCCGGCGGCCTCACGACCGAGGCGCAGCAGCGGAAGGTCAAGCTCATCCGCGAGACCGCGCAGGGCCGCAAGACGGTGGAGATCGACGTGCAGGCGATCCTCGAGAGCCGGGCCCAGGACCTCCCTATCGAGCCTGGGGACATCATCATGGTCCCCGAATCCCCGATCTGAGCTTCGAAGGGGAACCGCGTGGTTCCCCTCGCTGCGGCCGGCGACGCCGCCCTTCGCTTCACCCTTCCCCGGTCGGCCCGCCGGGCACTCACTTCGGGCAGCGATTGTGGGTCTGGGCGCGGGTCTTGTCGGCCACCAGCGGCGTGAGCGGGGGTCTTTAGGCGTCTTTGCGGGGGGTTGCTACACTGCTGGGCAGATGGCGACCGAACAGGAGCCCGTCCTTGGCATCGACCTTGGAACGACGAACTCTGCGTGCGCGGTCGTGCGAGACGGACGTGCGTCGGTGGTGCGGCGCGGAGATGACCGCATCATCCCTTCGGTGGTCGCTGCCATGGCGGATGGCCGCTGGATGGTGGGAACGCGGGCCAAGAAGCGGCGATCGGTGGACCCGACCAACGTCATCTACTCCTCGAAGCGACTGATCGGCCGGCGGTTTGGCTCGCCGGAGGTCGTCGAGATGCGGCAGCGCGTGCCGTACAAGATCCTCGAGGGCAAGAACGAGGCGATCATGATCGAGGCGGGCGGAAAAGTCGTCAGCGCGGTCGAGGTCGGAGCGCACGTGCTGACGTACCTGCGGCAGATGGCGGAGGAGGCGCTCGGACGCCGGGTTCGCCGCTCGGTGATCGCGGTGCCCGCCAACTTCACTGATTCTCAGCGCAGCGCCACGCGCATCGCGGCCCGCCTCGCGGGACTCGACGTCATTCGAGTCATCAACGAGCCCACCGCGGCGGCGCTCGCCTACGGCTACATCGAGGACACCGACCGCGTCATCGCGGTCTACGATTTTGGGGGAGGGACGTTCGACGTCACGATTCTCCAGATCACGCGGAACGTGTTCGAAGTGCTTGCGACCTCGGGCGAGATGTTCCTCGGTGGAGACGACATCGACGAGGTGATCCTCAGCCTGATGGTCAACGCGTTCACCCAGCAGCGAGGGGTCGCGGTCCAAGACAACCCGGTCGCGCTCGAGCGGCTCCGCGCGGTCGCCGAGCAGGTGAAGATTCAGCTCAGCACCCAGAGCTCAGCCACGGTCCACGTCGAGGAGGTGATTCCAGGCGAGCGCAGCGACCTGGACTTCACGCTTCGGGAGGAGGACCTGCAGCCGTACATCGAGCCGATCATCCGGCGCACAATCCCCGTCTGCCAAGACGCCCTGCGCTGCGCGGGGCTCTCGCCGCACCAAGTGGACGAAATCGTCCTGGTCGGGGGAACGACCCGGCTTCCGCTCGTGCGTTCGATCGTCGAGGAGACGTTCGGCAAGAAGCCGCAGACCTCCATCAATCCGATGAGCGTCGTCGCGGTCGGGGCGGCGATTCAAGGCGCTGCGCTGATGGGCTCCCTGGTGCCGATGGCCGATGGCGGGGTGTCGACGCCCGCGCCAGGTTCTTCGGCCGTACTGCTCGACGTCGTGCCGCGGAGCCTGGGCATTCATACGCTCGGCGGCTACGTGGACTTCATCATCGAACGCAACAGCGCCATCCCGTTGGAGCAGACCCGGCTGTTCACCACCACGACCGACAACCAGCGGTATGTGCGGATTCAGGTTTGTCAGGGCGAGGACGAGGTTTTCGAGAACAACCTCAAGCTCGGCGAACTCGTGCTGTCCGGGCTGCGGGATGCACCGCGCGGAGAGGTCACCGTGGCCGTCACCTTCGAGATCAACGCCGACGGTCTGCTCGAAGTCCGAGCGATGGACAAAGAGACCGGGCAGCAGCAGGTTGCGACGATGCGCGTGCTGGGCGGTCTCGACGACCAAGAAATCGAACAGCTGGCCGCGAGGATGGCCTCGGCTGGGATCCCTTCGAGCGGCGGTACGATGGTGCCGCGCTAGCACCCTGCGGACCCATGGCCACGCCTGACGACCTTCGTGCTCACGTCCTCTCCTTGCAGGAGGGCCTCGAGCGCATGACGTACTACGAGTTCCTCGGTGTGCGGCCGAGCAGCGACTACGTCGCGATCCGCGACGCGTACTACGATCGCGCTCAACGACTTCACCCGGACCGGTTCGTTGCGTTTGGTGCGGGATCACTGCAACGCAGCGCGTACACCGTCTACAAGCGCATTTCCGAGGCGTTTTCGGTGCTCAGCGATCCGCAGCTGCGGGTCGCCTACGACGAAGCGCGGCTTCGCGGTGCGCATCGCTTGGACGACGCGGCTCGGGCCCGCCGACGATCGCCGCAAGAACGAAAGATCTCGAACAATTTCGCGCGGATCTATTATCGGGCTGCGTTGGGCAAGCTCGAGCGCGGGCTGCTGCGCGCCGCGTGGATCGACACCCAGCTGGGACTGAGTCTCGAGGATGCACCCGGGCTTCGGGAACTCGAGTCGCGAATCCTGGAGGCCCCCGCGGCTCCGGTTGCA
>CAYGTG010000110.1:4302-12041 GCA_964352485.1 uncultured Nannocystaceae bacterium
CCCCGAGGGTCCGGTTGCACTACAAGAAGAACCGATTCCATGAGAACCGCACGCGTTGCTCGCAAGACAAGAGAGACCGACATCACCGTAGACCTGGTGCTTCCCGACGATGCTCCCGCGCCGCCGAGCATCGAGACTCCGGTCCCGTTCCTCAGCCACATGCTCGAAGCTGTCGCCAAGCACGGTGCGATGGCGCTGTCGGTTCAGGCAACGGGCGATGTGCACATCGATGGACATCACACCGTCGAGGATGTTGGGCTGGTGCTCGGATCGGCCATCGACGAAGCGTTGGGCGATCGCGTCGGAATCCACCGGTTCGGGCACTTCTCGCTGGCGATGGACGAGACGCTCGTCGACTGTGCGCTCGATTTGGGGGGGCGGCCGTATCTGGTGTTCGACCTCCCGGTCATCTCTGGGCGGTGGCTGGGCACGTTCGACTGCGACCTCGTCAAAGAGTTCTTCCAAGCGCTGGTCGTGCAGTCCCGCATGAATCTGCATCTGCACCTGCGGGCGGGCGGCAACGTGCACCACGTCGTCGAGGCCAGCTTCAAGGCGTTCGCGCGCGCCCTTCGCATGGCCTGCGCCCCGGACCCCGCGATGGGGATCCCCTCCACCAAGGGAAAGATCTGATTTCGGGGAACCTCTCGGTTCCCTCGCTGCGGGCGGCGAGGCCGCCCTACGCCTTCCCCCACGGGCGGACTTCGCCCTCGCTCGGGAACCTGGGTTCCCTCCTGTGCTGGCGGAGGGTGGATGTGGCTCGGATCCCTCGCTGTGTGGTGTTCCAGCTGTGCGGGGGCTGGCCGGGCGTTTTCATTCGCGGGGTTCGTGGGTAGTCTGCGGCCGATGTCTTCGGATTCGACCCGACGCACTGCGCAGCGCCTGAAGCTTCACCAGACGTTGGCGTCGCTCAACGCCCACCCGCACGCTGCCCGCGAAGGTGAGGCTGGGCTCGAGGCGGCGCGAGCTAAGGCGGAGAAATCGGCAGAGCGAATTGCGGCCTCGGGCCGACAGCTGGCGATGGACCGCATCGAGCAGCTGCTCGACCCGGGCTCGTTCCTCGAACTCGATCCCTTCGTCACCCATGCGGTGTCCGACTTCGACATGGCGTCCAAGAAGGCGTACGGCGACGGCGTGATTACAGGGCACGGGACCGTGGATGGGCGCACGGTCTTCGTGTTCGCGCAGCAAGCTGAGGTCTTCGGTGGCAGCCTTGGAATGGCGCACGCGCGAAAGATCTGCAAGATCATGGATCTCGCGACCGAAGTCGGTGCTCCGGTCGTGGGGCTCAACGACAGCGGTGGCGCTCGTATTCAAGAAGGCGTCGAGTCGCTCGCCGGCTACGCCGAGATCTTCAAGCGAAACGTCCTTGCGTCGGGCGTGGTGCCGCAGCTCTCGGTCATCCTTGGGCCGTGTGCGGGCGGAGCGGTCTACTCGCCTGCACTCACCGACCTGGTGCTGATGGTGGAGGACACCAGCTACATGTTCATCACGGGCCCCGACGTGATCAAGACCGTCACTCACGAAGAGGTGACCAAGGAAGAACTCGGCGGGGCCGGAACGCACAACGAGAAGAGCGGCGTGGCCCACTTTCGCTGCGCATCCGAGGCCGGCGCACTCGCGATGGTCCGCCAGCTGCTCGCGTTCTTGCCGTCGAACAACATGGATGCGCCGCCGGCGATCGCCGCGGCCGATGACCCGTCACGGAGCTGTCCGGGGCTGACCGAGCTGGTTCCTGAGGACCCCACCAAGCCTTACGACATTCGGACCGTCGTCAAAGAAGTCGCCGATGGTGGGCAGTTCCTCGAAGTGCAGGAACACTTCGCCAAGAACATGGTGGTGGGCTTCGTGCGACTCGATGGCAAGCCCATCGGTGTCGTCGCCAACCAACCCCTCGTGTTGGCGGGGTGCCTGGACATCAATGCTTCGGTGAAAGCGGCCCGCTTTGTTCGCATGTGTGACGCGTTCAACGTCCCGTTGCTGACCCTCGTTGATGTGCCGGGGTTCTTGCCGGGGACGGACCAGGAATACGGCGGCATCATTCGGCACGGTGCCAAGCTGCTCTACGCGTACACCGAAGCCACGGTGCCCAAGGTCACGCTGGTGACCCGCAAGGCGTACGGCGGTGCGTATGACGTGATGTCGAGCAAGCACATTCGCGGCGACATCAACCTGGCCTATCCCACCGCTGAGATCGCTGTGATGGGAGCCGAAGGCGCGGTCAACATCATCTTCCGCCGGGAGCTGGCGGCTGCCGAGGACCCACAGGCCAAGCGGAAGCAGCTGGCCGAGGAGTACCGGGAGTTGTTCGCCAACCCGTTCAAGGCGGCAGAGCTCGGCTTCATCGACCGCGTGATTCGCCCCGAAGACACGCGCTCCGAGGTGATCCGCAGCTTTGCGATGCTGAAAAACAAGCGCCAGGAAAACCCGCGCAAGAAGCACGGCAACATCCCGCTGTAGCTGCGGGCGCATGCGGCAAGCGGCTCTGTGCGCCGCTTCTGGTCCGGAATTGCCCCAGGCTACGCAAGACGCTGGCGCCGAGCCGTGGACGTGGCACCATGAAGAGCATGCGCTGGCTTCTCTGTTTGGCCCTCGCCGGGCTCGGCGCCTGCGCAACCTCGGGGGCTTCGGCGCGCTCGCTCCACTACGTGGACGACGAGTTGGTCTACTCCAACCCGCCCTCTGCGCTCGCCTACGAAGCGTACCTCCGGGCACGGGTGGCGCTGTCGGCAGAGCCGCCCAGACTCGAGCAAGCGCGCTCGGAGATCGAGGTCGCGCTTCACTACGACCGCCGGGCACCTCACCTATGGTCGACGCGCGCCGAGATTGCTGCGCTCCAGGGTGATGATGACGCAGCGGTCACCTCGGCTGAGCGGTCACTCGCGCTCCGTCCGGGCTATGCGCCCGCGCAGGCGGTCCTGACCAGCGTTCGTGGCGGCCCCCGGGCAGCGCACGTCCCGGGTTGAGACCCCGCATCCGCGGAACGCTCGTAACGATCTGGGCTGGGCCGGTAACCGCGCGTTCGACATCGAGGAGTCGAACGCCGGCGGACGCCCGGCCCGGTGCGACGCCAGGGGCCAGACCCGGCCGCGGCAAGACGGTGCCACGGCCTCAGTCACCGCTCGCATGGCGTTTGGCGAACCGCTCAGAGGTAGGTGCTGAGGTAGAGTACCAGGCAGTACCAGGGCATCCCGGCGAGCAACAGGGCTCGGCGGGCGCGCGAGATGCTGGGACGGTCGCCACCCTTGATGAGCGCGGCCACGGCGACGCACCAAGAAAACGCGGCGGTCACGACGGCCAGGGCGAACGCCTTGAGCACGTAGGGGGCGAACATCGGCAGGAGGGCTCCGAGGCCGGCGATGAGCGTGAGTCCCACCGGGGCTGTGACGCTGCCCAGGGCGATCCGAGCCAGCCAGTTCGGCTGGGTTGAGGCGGCCGAGGAGGGCTTGCGCAGGAAGGAGACCACCCACGCGAGCAAGAAGGTGAACGCCCCCAGGAGCGCAAACGCGATGCCGCCGAGGGCCAGGATCTCTTGGATGCGCTGGAGGAGTTCGCGCAGTCGGTCGAGGTCCGGGAGTCCCAGGAGGACGTAGTTCGCCAAGACCGCCATGCGAGGATTGTAGCACCGGGGGTCTGTGGCGCATGAAACGTTGGCGCGGAGTGCGGGGAGCCCGGCGACCGGATTGACGTACCGTGCCGGGGATGGAGCCTCAGGCGCTGGTGTTCGACTTCGATGGGACGCTGGTCGACAGCATGCCGATGCACTTCCGATGTTGGCAGCTGGCACTGAAGCCGTTTGGGCTCACGTTTGACCACGAGACGTTTCAGCGCTGGGGCGGGGTGACAACGCGTGAAATTGTGGGCCGTCTGAGCCGAGCGCAGGGCGTCGCGGTTGACGTGGAGGTGGTCATCGATGCCAAGGAGACGCTGACCCGCGCGCACGCGCACGAAGCCGTCCCGATCGAGCCGGTCCTCTCCATTGCGCGGACTTCCCGCGGGGTCCTGCCGAGGGCGGTGGCGCCCGGTGGACCCCGCGCGCTCATCGGCCCGAGGATGGAGGCGCTGGGCATCCATCACTGGTTCGCGGCGATCGTGACCGCCGACGATGTGGAGCGCGGCAAACCGGAACCCGACCCTTTCCTGCTTGCGGCCGAGCTGCTCGGCGTCGACCCGACCCGCTGTCGCGCTTACGAGGACGCGCCGTCGGGTTTGGCGTCCGCTCGTGCCGCGGGCATGGAGGTGATCGACGTGGCGACGCTCATCGGCCCAAGCGCCGCACCGCCGACATGAAGCTCGACTGGCTGCGAAAGCCGGCCTGCTCGGCGGCATCCGCAACCGCCAGCATGCCGCCTGAGAGCAGGGCCTGGCACCGCCGGACCTTGCGGAGCTGAAGGTACTCGCTCAGCGGCACGCCGATCGTGGCGCTGAACTCGGCCTTGAACGCAGAGCGAGGAATGCCGGCGATCTCGGCGAGCTCACCGAGCGTCCACGCATGAGCCGGGTTCCCCTCGACCGCCTTGAGGGCGCTGCGGATTCCCAGCGAGGCGAACATGCCGAAGACGCCGAAGCGGTCGTCCTCCGCCCCCGCCGCACGAACGAGGATCTTGCCGAGGATAGCCTCCGCCAGCCGGGCTGCGACGTAGCGGTCGCCGACGCCCGGCATCAGCACGAGCTTGCTCGCCAGCAGCACGATCTCGAGCAGGTCGGCCTCGGGGCGATCGATCAGGGCGTGCCCGGTCACCTGAGGTGCGTCCTTACCCTGCGTCGCGGGGACATCGAAAGGCAAGGTCATCATCCGCGCCTCGACATGTCCCCCGGTGGCATAGTTGTGAACCGTGCCATTGGGCAGGTCACCCTCGTGTTCGATGAGATGGGCGTCGTCGATCGGGAGCCGAGAGGCGAC
Source organism: uncultured Nannocystaceae bacterium (assembly GCA_964352485.1). GTDB lineage: Bacteria > Myxococcota_A > Polyangia > Nannocystales > Nannocystaceae > CAJXVA01. Next base: position 9,203 of record CAYGTG010000110.1, read on the forward strand.
GGTGTGGGGGACATCCCGCGGCAGCAGGAGCATGCCACCCTGGGGGATCTGCACGGGTGAATCTCCCAAGCCATCGACGAAGGCGGTGCCCTGGACCATGCAGTGCACGACCGCGTGGTTCGAGCCCGGGTAGCGGACGCCCCACGGACCGGTGAACGACCACTGCTCGACGTACGCCGACTTCGCTCCCGACGCGCGCGCCACGTCGCTGAGGGGATCCGAGGGGGCGTGGGTCGGGGCGACGCGGTTCGACGAGGCGCGAAAGAACGGCATGCGCAGAGCGTACCGGGGCGCGGGCCCATCGATGCCCGGCAGGCATGAATCGGTCGCCACAGGACCGTAGGTGCCCGTCCTCAGCCGCTTCGGGTGGAACAGAGGCTTGGCCCGCAGATGTCCCCGCGCCGGGTTCTGCCTCAACCTGCTAGCTGCGGTCGACTTCCGGTCCGCCGGGACGCTCGACGAAGTACCGGGTCTCGTCCTGGTCGCGCTCCCAGTCCGCTCGTGAGCCGTAGAAAATGTGGGTTCGAAATCCCGCGTCCAGCGGGTCGTCGAGCGTGCCGGCGGTCACATAGATGTTGTTCTCGTCTTCCTCGGCCGGCAGAGGCGTGCCGCAGGTCTTGCATCGGGTGATCGTGTAGCTGGGTCGAAGCGCGTAGGTGACCCGGTGGTCCTCACCGCTGAGCCATTCGAAGCGCGCGCGCGGAACGACTACGATGATGTTGCCGGCCCCGCCGCTGGCCTTGCGGCAGTTGGAGCAGTGGCACATCCACACGCCGTCGAACTCGCCGTCGATCGCGTAGGTCAACGCGCCACACAAACAGCTGCCTTTGCGTCGCATGACACCACGGTACTGCAGGCGCCCAGCATGGTGGCAGTGCCCAAGCAAAGGGCCCCGCAGTTCACCTGCGAGGCCCTTGTCCAGTACACACGGCAAGATTCGAACTTGCGACTTTCGGCTTCGGAAGCCGACGCTCTATCCAGCTGAGCTACGCGTGCGCGGGAGCAGAGGTGTAGCGAAGCCGGGGACCGGGCGCAAGCGAGGACCGCGAATCGGCCCTGATTCGTTACTCGGCGGCTGCCGGCGGGGCTTCAGCTGGCGCGGCGTCGGCGGGACACTCCTCGCCGCCCACGTAGTCGGCGTCGCAGGGGTCGGTGATGGCCTGCTGCTCGCCGCCATCGGCCGGGCAGTCTTCGCCGCCGACGTAGTCGGCATCACAGGGGTCGGTGACGGCCTGAACCTCAGCTTGGATCTCGACGGCCTTCTTCTCGCCTTTTTCCCAGGTGACCTCGAACTCGAGGCGAACATCGGCCATGTTGGATGTCTGACGGAGCTTTCGGTCGAGCGAAGAGGCATATCCAGCGCTGGAGACGAACTCGATCGTGCTCAGGCCGCTGACGGTGCCTTCGATCGTCTTTCCTTCCACCTCGCGCTTCATCTTTCCGTCGCTCTCCGTTTCCAAGGTCGCGATCATGTCTCCGTCCCCGTTGGCACGGAGCTTCTTGAGCTTGCCGCTCATGGTGCTGGTCGTGCCGTCTTCGTCCCGGTCGCGGGACCACTTCTCACCTTCTTTGAGCGGCTCATCGGGCAGTCGGGCGAATGCCGCCTGCAAGCCGCCCGTCATCTGTCCCAAGATGGCGACGATCGCCGGGGGCTGGCCCTCCGGGAGTTCGGGCATGTTTTCGAGTTCACCGCCCTCGTTCATGTTGAAGCGGAGTTCCACACCGTTGAGGGTGCTGGCGACCTTGGGATCGAAGCCAGCTGCAGCTGCCGGGATACCGCCGGGCATGATGGCGTTGGCCTTGATGTTGTCGAACGTCGCGGCGAGTAGGGGCCCGTCGGGTGAGGTGGTGCCGGTCACCATGAGCGCGATGTCGTACTCGAGGCGCATGTCGATGTTGCCCATGCCGGTCTCGATGACGGTGCTCTGGCTGATGTGACCGGCGTACGTCTGACCCGGCGTCAGGTCGTAGCGCATCGTGACGCCCTCGTCCGGGACGACCGCAGCCGAGGCCGAGTTCTTTTCACAGGAGGTTCCGAAACAGCCCAAAAGGGCGGCGGCGAGGGCGAGACGACGCAGACGCATGCCGCCTCATACCGAAGGGGGTGCCCCTGGGCAAGCGTATCGGGGCGGCTGGAGCCTCAGATACCGTTGTCGCGGCAGATTCGTGCAAAGACCCCGGCACTTGGCCGAGGCGTGCGTTTTCCAGTGTCGAGGTCCAGTGCCAGCAGGCCAAAGCGAGGCCGCCAGCCCTCGGCCCACTCAAAGTTGTCGACCAGGGACCAGTGGAAGTACCCGCGCACATCGATCCCCTCGCGCAGGGCGTCGCTCAGGGCGCCGACATGGCTTCGCAGGTAGTCAGCCCGCCGCGCGTCGTCATCGGTCTGCATCCCGTTCTCGGTCACCAAGAGCGGTACACCGAACGGGGCGAGGCGACGCAGCCCACGGAGCAGGCCTTCGGGGTAGGGCTGGCCCCAGTCGGTCTCGCCAAGGCGGATGGAATCCGGCTGGACGTGGGCGCCGAAGGCTTGCCCGTAGGCGCGGGCGGATAGCCGCACGGCATAGCGCCCGTAGTAGTTGAGGCCCAGCCAGTCCGCGCTCCCCACCAGGCCCTCGATGCGCTGACCGAGGCCGACCGGGGGCCACATTCGGCCCGTCTGGAGCGCCCGAAGGACGACCCCGCTGACCGCCTGATCCTGCAGCCAGGCCAATCCACGGTCCGCGAGGTTGGGGCGGGCGGGGTCGAACACCGGCATGTTGAGCACCAGGCCGACCGGGTCGTCGGGGCGGACGTCTTTGACGGCTCGGGCCATCGCGACGTGCGCCCGCAGCATGTTGGT
>CAYGTG010000110.1:12051-13162 GCA_964352485.1 uncultured Nannocystaceae bacterium
CGGGCGGCCAGCGATGCTCTGCGTAGCCCATCAGCGCCACGAGACTCGGTTCGTTGAGGGTCGCCCAGCGCTCGACCATGCCGCCCAGGCGCGTCGCACAGGCCCGGGAGAACCTTGCGAGGGCGGGGACGATGTCGGGCGAGAGCCAGGCGCCGTGATCGGCGACCCAGTGCGGAAGCGTGAAGTGATTGAGGGTGACCAGCCGCGAGAGCCCTCGCTCCCCGGCATGGCGAAGGATGGCTGCGTATCGATCGAACGCAGTGTCGTCGAACCGACCAGGCTCGGGCTCGAGCCGGCTCCACTCCACGCTCATCCTCGTCGCGTTGTGTCCCCAGGAGGCAGCGGTGTCGAGGTCGGACTCGGCGGCACCGGACCACCAGCGCGCGGCGGGTCCGCTGCGGGTCCCGTCCGCGATTGTGCCGGGTCGTGTTTCCCAACGCGTCCAGTCGTTGTCGTTGTCGCCCTCGACTTGATGGGACGAGGTGGCACAGCCCCACAGAAACTCGGGAGGAAAGGTAGAGGTACTCATTGCGGGTTGTCCGCGGAGGCGACCGGCGTCCGCGCGAAGCGCGGCTCCGGAGGGACTCTAGCAATGGATGCGGGGCAGGGGCGGGTACGCTCCGTTTGCGTCGGGTTACGGGCGCTTCACGAACATCCAAGCGGGTTCGGGCGTCTCAATCAGTGTCCACTGAAGGAGGGCACCACGAATGAAGATCGATGTGGAACAGTTTCTGGCACTGACGGTGGCCCTTGGATGCGCAGGCGCGGTGAGCTTCGCGGTCTACAGCGACCGAACCGACATGAGCGAAGTCATCGCGGGCATCGAGGCTGCCGAAGATACGGCCCCGGACCAGCCCACCGCAGCGGAAGAGGTCGTGGCCACGGTTGTTGCGCCCGGCCCGATGCCCGCGGAGCCCCTCGACCTCGACGAGGCCGCAGGAATCCCCGCGGTGGTCCCCGACGACGACTCCAGCGACGCCCCGGGCCCCACGACCGAGATGGATCCGTGGTAGCCGACGTCGCCTGAGGGCCCGCTTGCGCAAAGCAAAGACCCGCCGAGGAAATCCTTGGCGGGTCTCGTGCGTTCGGTAGGGAGTGCAGCGTCGAACTC
>CAYGTG010000111.1:0-13144 GCA_964352485.1 uncultured Nannocystaceae bacterium
GCGTCAGAGAGCGTGGCCAGGGCCTGCACGTCCGGATGCTCGGCCGCCGCCGCGCGAAGTTCCTGGGGCGTTTCAGCCAGGCCCGCGACCTCGGGCTCGCGCGGACTGACGGGAGTCGGGGTGTCGTCAGGCGCTCCCAGCACGCGGACGAGCTGAATGCTTGCGACCCGCTGCCGCTCGAGCAGACTCGCATGCCGGTCCCGCGCCTGGGAGCCCATCAGGTCAATCTGCGCGAGGTCAGAGAGCTCTGCCGCGCCGACAGCGAGGCGGCCCCGAACCTGCTCGGAAAGGCTCTGCAACACGTCGATTTCATCACGCAGCACCTCGGCCTGCCGATGCAGCCGCCACAGGGTCCAATACGCCGCCGAGACGTCGGCGGCGATGTACAGCGCGTGGCCTTCGAACCTGCGCTGGGCCGCTTGGGCTTCGAGTTCCGCGGCATCGCTGCCGGCCCGAAGCTTGGTGGGCCACGGGAACCACTGCGAGGCTCCGAACCGGTGTCGCTGAGGCCCGACCCGGGTCTCCACGCTGCGCACGAACACGGCGTAGGAGATCGTTGGCTCGGGCAGGCGACGCTCCTGATCGGGGCGGAACGTTACCGCGCGCCACGTCTCGAAGCTCGCCCGCAGTGCGGGGCTATGCGCGAAGGCGTAGGCCAGATACGCGCCGAGGGTGCCGTCGAACTCCTCGGCGGCCTCGGGCATATCCGCTTGGGACACAGGCTCGGCGAGCGTCGCTTCGACCGCGCGAAGATCTCGAGCGAGTTGCGGCGACGTGCTCGCGCACCCGGGCAAGCCCACGGCGAGCGTGGCGAAAATATATCGGCCGACGGAGCGGCCACAGAAGGTCATGGAAGGTCCTTGAAGACGCGAGGAAACGTGTTGATGCGGGCGGCCAAAGGCCACCGCAGTCGCGAGGGTCTGCGACGACGCTCCTCAGAGCAGCAAGGCCTGATGACTCAGGAACACCGGCAGCTTCTGTGGCGGACCTCGGCTCGCGCCCACGCCCGGCACACCGGACCGCAGGACCGAGACGAACCCGCGAGGTGCTAGGCAGAGGTGGCCCTTTGGCGCCCACGACTCGAACGATTCGCCGACCACGCCGGCGACCATCACGTCTGTAGGGTCATCGGGTGCGCAACAGCTCGGCCGCTGGGCAACGTCCCGAGGTGTTCCCGCAGGCTCCTCGCTCCCGCACGGACACGCACACCCGCTCGAGCCGCCCATCTCGCAGGCCCACGATCCGGCCCAACCCGCGCTCAGGAGCAGCACCACGGCCATCAGGGCGGCGACCAGAAGTCGCCCGCCCTGGAGTCGTAGGAATGCTGCAGCCACCTGCGACAAGTTGTCGCACCCCCGGTGCCTTGTCAAGGAACGCTCAGCTCGGCGACGTAGTCGGTGAGCAGACCTCGGTCCGTGGCGTCGAGTACATCCTCGTACCCGGGCATGCTTGAGGCGTACGGGAACATCGCCCCGCCGACCGCGATTCGGTACGCAATGTACGGATGCGTCGACGCTTCGCCGCGAAGGGCGGTGAGGTCCGTCGCCGCTGGCTGCGATCCGACCGCACTCGGACCGTCCCCGCGACCTGCGTCGCCGTGGCATGACGCACAGTGTTCGGCATACAGCGCAGCCGCCCGAGGAACGTCGGCCAGGGCAGGCGTGTGATCCGCGAACGCGTCTGGCACCAGCCTGGGCATGCACATCCCCTCCCCGTTCACGTGCGCCATGGTCAGCGACGCGGCGCCGATGAACTTCCACAGCGTGTCGATGTCGCGGCGTCCGCCGGTTTGATAGCGGGCGAGCCCGTTGAGCGAGGTACCGTCGAGTTCCAGGGGGGTCACAGCACCGTCACCGTCCGCATCGGCATCCGCAATCGCCTCGAACGCGACCTCACCGCCCACCTGAAGGTCATCGATAAAGAGGTGGTCGGCGTGCATCGTGAGTTCGACCGCCGCCACCTCGCCGGCTGCGACGTCTGTCGCCAGGGGGCAGTCGTACGAAATATCGGCCGGGATTCCCCACGCAAACGACACATCCTCTCCGTCACGAGAAGCCTGCCCGCGGACCCAAACCGCCAGCTTCTCTGCGCGCATCCGATCGAGCTGCGCTGCGGTCGCATTGCCGCCCTCGACCTCGCTCGGTGCGGACAGTCGAAAATGGACGGCGCTCACGGAGCCTGTCTCCACGCCGGTTGCGGCAAGCCGATGGCCCTGCCCCGACGACTCCGCAGCAAGGTCGAACACATAGCTTCCATCCCCAACCTGCGCGTGGGGCGACAAGCGCACGTCTTCGACAGAGACCACGAACTCAGTGAAGTCGATGGCCCAGCCGCCGACCACCTCGTCCGGCCCGATCCCCTGCTCCGCGTATGCCTCCCCGAATACGCGCAGCTCGACTTCCGCCGAACACCCGGCGGCCAGCGCGAAGAAGATCAGCCATGGGCGAGCCATACCCGAACGATACGATGCGGAACGGCGAACGGTTCGCTGAAAACGTAACTTCAAAGCTGTCAGCATCGGCGGGAGCAGACGGCAAAGTAGTAGCCGACCGAAACGCTCACGAACGACACGCCGCAAAGAGCTTGCAGCGCGGTCAGGACGCGGGCGGGAGCGGAGACCGGCGTGATGTCCCCGAACCCCAACGTCGTCATGGTGACGACGCTGAAGTACAGCATGGTGCCGAACACGGCGTGGATCCGCTCGATGTGGTCGGCGAGGGAGTGTGCCGCCCCGTCCCAAAGGGTGGGCGCACCTGCGAATGCGGCTTGGGTGGCAGCACATTGAACGAGCGAGTCCAGGCTCGCGAACACCACGAGCACTCCCGCATACAGCTCGAGGAGAATACTGACTCTGAAGCGGGACGTGTCGCGCACCAGCCGCACAAACACGATGATCAGGGCACTGAGCGGAACGAGACCTCCGACGATGGCGAGGATGGAGAAGAACATCCCCTGGGGACGTGTGATGGCCTCGAGCGTCCAATGCTCGAGGAGCAAGAAGCCCACGAGCCCGGCGTACGGAACCCCGGAGGTGGCGAGAACGACCGCAAGCGGTCGGCGCAACACCGTGGGAAGACTCGCCACGACACAGGCATGCCACCGGCCGTCGATCCGCGGGCCGAAACATCTGCGGTTCCCACCAGGATCGTGAAACCCAGTCGGTCACTCCTCGTTCGAGTTCCTGAAGCTCTCGGGCTGAATGCCATGTCGGCGCAACAGCCGATAGAAGCTCTCCCTCTCGACCGAAGCTTGCGCAGCGGCTCCCACGACGTCGCCTTCGAAGCGCTCGAGCAAGGCCGTGAGGTATCGGCGCGCCACGTCTGCACGTCCGCGCGCCACAGCATCTGCCCAGCTCAGCGTTTCCCACGGCATTTCGAACGCCAGATCGCCTTGGATCCACTCTGGAAGCGCCTCGAGTCCGATACCCTCTGGGCCAGCATGTGCCACCGCATGCTCGATCACCGCCCGAAGCTCGCGAACGTTTCCGGGCCATGCCGCGGCGCACAGGCGCTCCATCGCGCCGGCTGTGAACCCGGCAACACTAGGGTTCTCGGATTCCGCTTCGCCCAGGAGGCTGGCAGCGAGGACTGGGATGTCCTCGGGTCGCTTTCTCAGCGGCGGGACCGCGACAGAGGCGACACGGATCTGGAAGAACAGCTCACGACGAAACGCGCCGTCAGCCACCAGCGCGTCCAGGTCGCGCTGCGTCGCCGTGACCAGCCGAATGCCTGGGCTCGGCGAGGTCGACGTCCCGCGGATCCCATCGAGCCCATGCGCCAACGCTGCTTGCTCAGCGTTTTCCAGAACGTCGACGTGGTCGACGAAGAGCGTGCCGCCCTGGATGGCGTCGGTCCGCGCGCCCACCCCCCACAGGCCAAACTCGGTGAGCGCCTCCTGGACGCCTCCTGCCGGAAGCGTCCGGCAGTCCAGGCTGTACAATGGGTGCTCCCGGAACGCTGACAGCCGGTGGATCGCGCGCGCCAGTTGTCCCTTACCAGCGCCCGACTCTCCCCCGACGAGGATGCTGATGCTTGTCGGCGCGATCTGCTGAACCACGGCAGCGAGTTCTCTCATGACCGAAGAGCGCGCATGCACCCCGGGAAGCAACTCGTCATCCTCGGCGACCAGAGGCCTTGGGGCGAGACTGTGCAGTGCGCGAAGCACAGTGGTCTTCACCTCGTCGGGTTCGAAGGGCTTCATCAGGTAGTCGTACGCACCATCTTTGAGTGCTGTCACGGCGGTCTCTACGGTGGCATACGCGGTCATCAGGATGAACCGGGCACGAGGCTGCCTCGCTTTGCAAAACCCCAGCACTTCGAGCCCTGTGAGGTGCGGCATCCTGAGATCGCACAAGACCACGTCGAGCACTTCACGCTCAAGGATCGCGACCGCATCCTCCCCATTGTCAGCCGTATGCACTTGCGCGATCCCACCAAGCACCTTCGTCATCAGGCGGAGCATGTTCGGCTTGTCGTCGACAACGAGGACGGAGGGTTTCGTATTGGTCATGCTCGGTCCCCCTCGTCGTCGGCTCGGCTTCGATGGGCGGGGAGTTGGACGTGGAAGGACGCGCCGCCGCCGGAAGCCCGCTCCACCCAGATCGAGCCACCGTGGGCCGCGACGAGGCTTCGAGAAACGGCGAGTCCCAGGCCGGAACCCCCGGAGCGCTTCGAGACAAACGGCTCGAAGATCTGGTCCCGGTCTTCCGCCGCGACGCCCGGGCCGGAGTCGATCACGCGAAACTCATAGCCCCCGGCATCCGTCGGTCCTCCTGACACTCGAACCGGCGCCCCTGTGGGCGAGGCCTGTGCGGCGTTCCGAATCAGGTTCGCCAGGACTTGTCGCAAGCGCGATGGGTCCGCCGTAAGCATCCCCGCCTGCGCTTGGACATTCACCGAGAACCCGCCAGAGTGCATGCCCTCAGCAAGCCGAGCTGAGGCATCCTTGAGGAACTCACCCATCTCCAGCGGTCGGAACTTGAGACGGGGTCGCTCCGAGTAGGTCAGTAGGTCCCCGGTCAACCTCTGACACGCGGCGGCTTCTTCGTCGAGAACTCCCAACTCTTCTCGAAGTTGCGGGTTGGTCGCTTCTGGGAGCATCGTCTTGATGTAGCCGCGAATGATCCCGATAGGATTGTTGATCTCGTGGGCAACACCGGCCGCGAGCCGACCGATGGCCGCCATCCTCTCCTTGGTCAGGAGTTCCTGCTCGCGCGCAGCGAGTTCCTCGGCCATCCTGTCGAAGGCAATTGCGAGTTCGGCAAGCTCCCCCGTTCCCACGTCCCCAACGCGATGCTTGAAGTCCCCTTGGCCGAAGAGACTGGCGGCATGGGCAAGCGCCGCGAGGGGCTTGAGCACCGCGGCGCGTAGTCGGGTCGTGTACCCGACGGCAACGACGAGCACCGCTACGACGCAGGCTCCCCCCATCGCCATACCTCGACGTCCTGCGCGTCGGGCTTCATCGTGGGCTTCCGCCATCCTGCGTTCCGCTGCTAGCGCAACAGCGTCGGCCTCTGCGGCGGCATCGCGCGAGAGTTCCTCGACTCTGCGATGCTCGTCTCGGACCTCGTCGAGGCGCCCCTGCTCCGCCGCGGGAAGTAGAACGTCAAGAAAAAGGTGATCGATCTCCGAGCCTAGGTCGATGACCAACTGCAGTCGTCGCTGAAGCTGTGGCGGAGCTCCTTTCGATTGTGCTCTGGCGTCGGCCAGAATCTGCTCCCGCCAGCGGCCGTAGTGCTGGAGGTGGCTCCGATCTCCTTCGATCAGAGAATGTGCGATGTGAATGTACTGCTCACGCGCACCCGTGGAGAGCCGAAGTCCCCCTTGAATGGCGGCCTCCTCTCGTCGCATCTGCTCCACCACGTCGCCGACCTTCCGAATCGTCCCCAGGAGCATGACGCACATCGCCGCGGCGATCATCGCGATCAACCCAAACCCGACGACGATCTGACGTCCGATGAGTCGTGGCGGCCGACCTGTTCGGCGACCCTCCGGCGAACTGTTTGTCCCAGACTCCACGGCAGAAGAGTCACCCAAAGTCGGGCTCCTGTCTGCCAGGCCTGCGCCGGGCCGATGCCAGCCCGAGGGCGAAGACAGGCGTCCCGCCCCGCGTCACCGAACTCGCTCCGCCAAGGTTGCGACCCGGCGCTGAACCTCATCGAGGCTTGACTCGTGGGCAGCGATGGCCACGAACAGCTGGTCGCCGACCTTGCCGACACTGGCCTCGACGCCTCGCGGAACCAGCGGACAGAAGTCCATCTCCGGGACATCGTGCCCAAGGGCCGCGTTCCGGGCGAGGTGACAGCCGACGATCCGGCTCAACGCCTGTTGATCGAGCCCGGGAACGGTACGGAAGGTCACGCGAACGACTGGAACCGTCGACTGGTTCTCGGTGTCCGCGGGGTCGAGCATCTCGGCACCCAGGATGTCCTTCGAGTGCAGGAACGGGCTGATGTCTCGATCAGCCTCGGCGACTCCCACACACGCCTCGGACTCTGCGGCCCGTAGGGACTCTGACTCTGCCCGATGCGCGGCGGCGAGTTCACGGTGTCTCTGCGCCTGAAACCGATGCTCCTGCGCCGTGTCCCAGCGAGTCCAACAGATCTCGTAGATGTCGTTCATGTCCGCGCACGGCGGCGCCCGGACTGCGGCCCGGTCGTGGGCAGCAGCGACTTCAGCATTGGCCTCCGCCGCCGCATCGTGCTCCGGAACGCTCTTGTGCGACGCGGGCATGCTCGCGGCGCACGCCGTCGTGAGCGCGAGGGCTGCGAGAGGCGGCAGGGGGGCGCGGAGCATGTTCTGCACAATGCCGCGCGCAACCCGTCTGCGGGCGGCAGGTGTTGCGAGGAGTCGGTCGCGTTCTGTGACCCGGGCGGTCACTGGTCGACCATTTCTTGGAGGACCGGCCGGAGAGCAGGGCATCAGAACGACGCCTGGCAAGCGTGACCCTGCCGACCACACGGCCCCTAGGGCCGGCTGCAACCCTTTCGCTCCGCAGCCGCGGTCGCGGTGCTACCTGGGAATTGTGACTTCGATGAGACTGTCCAACGCCAACATGCTCGCTGCGTCCTGTCTCTTGCTTCCCCTGCTGAACTCGTTGGGATGCACCAGCTCCGATGATGCACCCAAGCCCTACGACTCCGCAGATCTTCACGAAGGGGGCCGCCTCTATGATCGGATCTGGGCCGACACTCCGACTGAGGACTTCACCGAGGACCACCCTCTGTGGGCCGCGCGACCAGACACTTCGAGCAGCGATATCGGTGGAACCGAGACCTGGCGCTGCAAAGAGTGCCACGGGTGGGACTACCTCGGCGTTGATGGTCAGTATGGAGCGGGGAACCACCGCACGGGATTTCCTGGGATTCTTGGAACGCAGCGTTCTGCCACGGCCCTGTTCCAGCTCCTGAGCGAGGAACCCAGCGAGAACCTGGCGGGGCACGCGTACAGCCGCTTCCTGAGCGATCGGCAGCTGTGGGACCTGGTGAGGTTCTGCCTCGAGGGCGCTGTGCCGACTGACGACATCATCGACGACTCGGGAACCTTCGTCCTTGCCCCGCAGCCTGGTGAAGCGCTCTTCGCCGACGGGGTCGAGGCCGAACCTTCCTGCGCAAGCTGCCACGGCGCCAGCGGGCGCGTCATGCCCCACGTTGACGACGGTCACGAGGACGATGCCGAGGAGAGCGGGGCTCCCGAAGGCGGGTCTGAACCCGAGCACCTCGAAACCGTCGGCTCCGTCGCGCGCGAGAACCCCTGGGAGTTTCACCACAAGGCACGATTTGGCCACCCTGGGTCTCCGATGCACGGGTACCAGAAAGCAGGAGCTTCGCACGCGGAGCTCGGCGCCCTGGGGGCCTTCGCGCAGTCGCTTCCCTGATGCCCAACCCAGGCTTACGACTCAAGCTCCAACCGAGGAAGAAGCACCATGAACATCTCGAATCTCCCCCGTATTCTAGCCACCCTCACAACCGGGGGTCTCGTGACGGCCTGTCCCAAGGCTGACCCGGCGACCGAGGTGCCGGCCGCACGCGCAGCCCCAACATCAGACGTTGCCGGAGAGCACGCGTGCGGAACCCACACCGAAGGCGCCTGCGGAGCTGCGGCCCCCGCCGCCGTTGCAACCCCATCGTCTCGCTCGTTCGACGTCGATCCGGGGGGGTTCGCCGAGGTCAACGTCTCGATGACCGAAGGCTCGAGCATGACAATCACGTTCTCCGAAGGGTCGACTGGCCTGAGCTGGGACGTTCATAGCCATGACCAAGCCGGCGAGACCGCGGTCCACGAACGTGGGGATGGTGGCAGCGGGACCATCGAGTTCACAGCCCCCGAAGACGGCGTGTTCTCCGGAATGTGGAGGAACCCAGCAGGGAGCGCCTCGCCTCTGCGCGTGTCGGTCGTACTCTCTGAAGGGGCAAGCATTCACTCGTGGGTACCAGCGGAGCAAAGTTCATGACTATCGACAGCGATCATCAGGAAGTCTGGAAACGGCCGAACTTACGAGCCACTCGGGTCCGCATCTTGCTCACGGCTGCAGCCGGAGCTTTGCTCGCTGGGTGTGCTGCCGCGGGCACGCGTCCGCAAGAGATGAGTGCCGCAGAGCATGAACAAGCCGCACAGGGAGAAGAGCGAGAAGCCGAGGCTCACCAGGAACAGTTCCGCGAAGAGGGTTGGTCTGCAGGAGCGGGTGGGTGTTCGACCTATTGCTTCGACACTTGGTCAAATCCAAGCAGCGAACACGCCAAGGAGGCAAAGAGGCATCGGGTGGTCGCAGAAAAACACCGAGAAGCCTCCGAAGTGCTGCGGCGCGCGGAGGAGCGCAGTTGCACAGGCGTCCCCCAGCGCGACCGGGAGGTCAGCCCGTTCCTGCATGTCGGTGACATCTCGCGAGTCGAACGCGTGTCGGAAAAAAAAGCTTCGGCCATCTACGAGATTGAGTTCTCGCAAGTCCCCGGTCTGGACGCCGAAGGTATGCAGAAGCTCGTCGACTGCCATCTCGCGAGAAACGCCGTGCTGGGACAGGAGGCTGCGGGCATGGAGTTCTGCCCTCTGGTTCCTGCCGGAGTCGAGGCAAGCGTAGAGCCGCGCGGAATCGGCATCCTCGTGCGCGTCGAGGTGGCTGGAGAGGAGAGTACGGCTCAGATGCGGGACGCGATTGAGACCCTCAAGTCCAGGCTCGGAGTCAGGGGGGAAAGCTGAGACCAGACCGCGGTGGGAAGTGAACGGATGTCGGCCATGGGCGCTCCAGTTCTACCTCGCGCGGAGGCAGACGATCGTCAACGCGATTGTCGCGGCGACCGAAACCAGGCAGCCTTCCGCTGCGTAGATCCAGGCTGCGTAGATCCAGGCTGCGTAGATCCAGGCTGCGTAGATCCAGGCTGCGAACGCCATCCCGCATGACAGCGATGTCGTGGCCCGGGCTTCGCTGTCGTGGCGGGGGTCATCGATGAGGCGTTGCGGGTCTCCGACGCCGGCATGGGACTTGCTGTCCGCACCGGACATGCGCACATCTTTCTTGTTCCTCACTGTGTTCGTGTCGCTTGTTACGGCGTGCACGGCACCGGGCATGGGCTCGCAGCCAGATCAGGCCGCGGAATCGGAGGATGGCACCGGGGAGCCGACGCTTGAGTTGTGCACTCAGGAGATCCTTCCGTCGCGGGCGATGGCAGTCGTCACCGAGGAGCCGGGCTTCGTGGACGGACCCCTTCGCAATCCGGATCAGCACAGCGTTCGACTGGTGTACCGCCAGCGGAATCTGGACGGGCTGGGGGGTTGATGTCACGTTCCTTTCGGGACGACCCGAACCGGGAACGTATGTTCTCGGGCAGGACAGCGAGGTCACTGCCCAGGGTAACTACGCCGAGAGCGAGGTCGAAGCGCTGCCAAGCAACCTCGACGGTGCGACCCTGCAGATCCTCGAGGTCGAGGTCGATGGCACCGTACGGGGCGCCCTGTGCGACGTCGAACTCCGCACCTACGACAAGCCCCTGCAGCTATCCGGACAGTTCTTGGCAGCCCCCTGATGAACCGGGGGTGCTCCCGCGGAATGGCACCGGCTCCCACAGCACCCGGAGCGCCACTTCAGCTCTCCGGATTCGACGACGAGTTCGCCGCGAGCCGTGTCTCCTCGGGCGTAGGCGAGGGTCGCATCCTTGCCGTGCCTTCGAACGATCCCTCGTGCACCCGGGAAGCGGGGCTTTCGAGCGGTGCGGCGGGCGAACGTGGCGAGGTTCATGCCCTTGCTGTCGACCACATGACAGCTTCGTTGCACGAAAAAGGACCCGCTCGCCCTCCTGCGGCCCTGGGCGGCTGCCACTCGACCCCTGGGCCGGTTCGACGTAGCATCCGCGAGTGAGTGCCGATGTCCTTGAAGCGTTCGTGGGCGAGATGACCGTGTCGGAGCTCTGCGCTCGTACGGGGCGTAGCGTTGATGAACTGCTCGCCTTCTGTACTGGATCTCAGCGACCGAAGAGCGCGCCGGCGGCCTCGACTGTTGCGAAGAAGGCTCCGCGAAAGCGCGCCAATAGTCTCGACCGTGTGGGGCTCGAGGAGCGCGTCATGAAGCTCCTGGGGCGCAAGGGAAAGGGGCACGGAGGGCGCGAACTTGCCGATGCCACCGGAGCGCCAGTGCCGAAGGTCCGCGACGCTCTGAAGCGCTTGGCCGCAGCGAAGCGGGTTCGCTTCGCCGGCGAGACGAGAGCACGTCGGTACTGGGCAACCTGAGCCCCTGCCCTTCGTTGCCCTCTGTCCGGCGTGTTGTCGGCGCCCGGTGCTACGCTTCGAACGCTCGTGACGAACACTCCCCATGACGCCGTATTCAAGGCGGTGTTCGAGCAGCCCGAGCACGCCGCCGCGGAGCTGCAGCATGTCCTCTCGGCCGATCTCGTCGCCGCGATTGATTGGTCGTCTCTGGCCCTCGAGCCTGGGAGCTTTGTCGACGAAGAACTGGCCGACCAGCATAGCGACCTGCTCTTCTCGGCCTCCGCCAAAGGTTCGGGCGAGAGCGTCCTCGTCTACCTGCTCTTCGAGCACCAATCGAGCAACGACCCGAAGATGGCGCTTCGTCTGCTCAGCTACATGGTCCGAATCTGGAGCCGATTCGCGCAGACCCATCCCGCCGAACCGCTTCCGCTCATCGTTCCCGCGCTCCTCGCCCAGGTGCCCGGCGGATGGTCGTCCCCCACCCGCTTCTCGGAGCTGTTCTCGCCCGGGCTTGGCGAGCTCGGCCGAGCGGTGCTGCCGGACTTCTCGTTCGCCGTCGACGACCTGCACAGCACGACCGACGACGAGCTGCGCCGCCGCGCGCTCGCCGACCAAGCCACGCTCACCCTGTGGCTCATGCGCGACGCCCGGGATGGCGCGGCCCTCTTGCGGCACATCGCAGACTGGGCCGAAATGCTCGAAGCGTTGGCGCTGGCCCCGGGCGGTCAAGACGCGATGGCCCGCCTTCTGCGCTACATCGTCCTCGTTTCGGACGACCTGCAACTCGCTCAGATTCGTGACATGCTCAAAGGGCGAGCACCCGCCGCAGAGGCCCTGACCATGACCATTGCCGAACAACTCCGAGCCGAAGGGCGCATCGAAGGCGAAGCCAAGGGGCGCGTCGAGGGCGAAGCCGCGGGAATCGCAAAGTCAGTCCTGATGATCATGAGCGCCCGCGAGCTTCATGTGGGCGACGCAGCACGGCAGCGGATCGAGGCTTGCTCCGACGTAGAGATGCTTGAGCATTGGCTCGTGCGGGCTGCGACGGCCGCCAGCGCCGAAGACATCTTCGAAGCTTGATCCCGGTCCCGTCGCGCGTCGATGGGGAGCGGTTTGAGTAAGGCCTCCTTCTGCGCCTCTGGAGGCGAGGTTCCGAGTCGCCTGACCACCACCACCACGCCGTCGCACGAGTGACCGTTGACTACCCTCGAAGGGCACGCAGGGGCGAGGCCCTCTGTGCCAAGATTCCGAAACGCTCAGAGGTGTCGACTTAGTAGGTCGGCGACGACTTCGCTCACGTCGACGCCGCGGATAGCCGCCGCCACGGCGAGGTCCTTGTCAATCTTTGGAGGCAGATAGACGACGCGACGCCGGACCTGTCGGCCTGACGAGCGAGTCACAATCCCTCGCTGCGGAACGGATTCTCCGCCAGTGGTTTTTCGGATGCGAGGCTTCGGCAGTCTCGCCGGTTCGGTCGGTACGACAGTCTCAGATGTCTCTGAGACTGCGTTTTTCTCGACTACGACCTCCATGATCTTGGGGACGACAACGGCTGGCGTCGCCCCCTCCCCTCGAACGAACGCCTCCGCGGCATCCGCGTCAAGTTTTGGTCGAGTCATCGACAACATCGGTTTGGATTTGGATTTAGGCGATGGCACGGACAGACTCCTGGTTTCCAATCAGACCTTCGAGTTCATCGACGAGGCTGCGCACTTCTCCGCCAGCTTTCGAATCCGGCGCGTACGTTGAGGGGCCCTGCCCCATCAAGACAGACTCTCGATACGCGACGAGGTTCGACAACATCGTCTCGAGAACAGGTAGTCCCGCTTCCCCAAGCGACTCACGAACGTTCGCATCCAGCTTCGAGCGAGGATCGCGGCGGTTCACAAGGATCGCGGCCTGGAACTGACTCTTGATCGCCCCTGCTCTACGGACGATGTCGATCGCATCTGCGAGCGCCCAGAGGTCGAATCCGCTCGGGGTGGCGGGCAAGATCGCGATGTCCGCCGCGAGTATCGCGGAACGCAGTATCTCGGCTTGGCTCGGGGGGGCATCGATCAGGGTCACGTCGAACTGGCCAACGAGTGCGTCGAGTTCGCCGGGCTGGTGCATCGTTGCCCCCATAGCGACAGTCGTCGGCGCAGGAAGACCCCCTGTCCGCGCGGCTTCAGACCATGCGTAGGCGCTTCGTTGAGGATCTGCGTCGACGAGGAGAACGCGCCTTCCTCGTGCAAGGAACTCGGCAGCTGTGGCGACAGCGACGGTGCTCTTCCCAACGCCGCCCTTGGGAGACGCGAAGGCGATGACATGACCCATGGCCACGCGATACTGCAGGAGCAGCCAGATCGAAAATTTTCGGCGACCTGAGTGCCCCGGGCACTCGGGGCACTCCGGCCACCGGCGCACCCAGGCCACTGGTGAACCCGGGCCACCGGCGCACCCAGGCC
>CAYGTG010000112.1:0-13142 GCA_964352485.1 uncultured Nannocystaceae bacterium
TGATCCGCGAAATCTTCGGGGAGAAGGACGCGAAGAAGGGCGGCGGCAAGGCGGGAAACAACGACAGCACTTCCGCAGCGTTTTCCCGCGTCGTCGTCGACGAGCGGACCGGTACGCTGATCGTCGTCGCGCCTGCGGACGACTACGAGGTCATCCGCAGGCTGATCGAGCGTCTCGATGTCCCACTGGCCGGAGGCGGGGGTCGAATCCACGTCTACAAGCTCAAGAATGCCGATCCCGAAGAGGTCGCGAACGTGCTCACGCAGCTGGGGACCGGCGCCAAAGCGACCACGGGCAACGGCAACAACAACCGCCGGGGAAACAACCGCAACAACGCAGGCGGAGCCGCAGCCGGAGCCGCAGCCGGAGCAGCCGGAGCGGCCGAGCTGTTTTCCGGTGAAATCAAGGTCACCGCCGACCCCGCGACCCGCTCGCTGGTCATTCTCGCATCGAACTCGGACTTCAAGGCGCTGCGCAGCGTCATCGAAGAGCTGGACCGTCCGCGCAAGCAGGTCTACATCGAGGTTTACCTGCTCGAACTCACGACAGGAAACCTGCTCACCGGCGGTGCGGGTGCCCACTTCGGCAGTGGCTTCGACACTTCAGGCGGCCAAGGCCTTGGCTTCGTGTCCAGCGCTCCCACGCCGGACCAGAGCACGGTGGTCCTGAGCCCCAGCGTGCTGTCCGGACTCGCCGCCGGCGTGATCGGGCCGCAGGTTCCCAACAGCTCCGCGTTGCTGGGAACCTCCGCCGACATCCCGGCGTTTGGCGTGGTCATCCAGGCGCTGCATGAGCTCACCGACGTCAACTTTGTCGCCGAGCCGCACCTGTACACGGCGGACAACCACGAGGCGTCGATCGAGGTCGGGCGCAACGTGCCAACGCCGGGCGCGCTCTCCTTTGGAGGCGGTGCTCAAGGTGGAGGCGGCTTGGTGCCGCTGCAGTCGGTTCAGCGGCAGGACGTGACCCTCAACGTCAAGGTCACCCCGCACATCAACGACGGCAACCAGCTCACGCTCGACATCGAGATGGAGAACAACGACATCGAGAGCATCAGTGAGACGCTCGGTGTCACCACCACCAAGCGCCGTCTCAAGCTTGAGCAGGTCGTGGCCCTCGACGACCAGCCGGTCGTGCTCGGTGGTCTGATGCAGGAGATCGAGCGGGTCAGCACCTCACAGGTGCCAGGACTCGGTCAGATCCCGCTGCTGGGGTGGCTGTTCAAGTCGAAGCGTCGCGAGAAGACCAAGGTCAACCTGATGATGATCTTGGTCCCGCACATTCTCGAGACGCCGGACGATGTCCGCCGAATTCACGAACGTCGTATGAAGGAGCGCCTTGAGTTCCTCGAGCGCAACACCGCGTTCAAGCGGCGCGACCTCGACATCAACATCAACTATCGCAAGAAGTCGGGCCTGCTCTCGGCGGTCAATGCCGAGGCGATCCGCATGTCCGAGGAGGACGTCTTCCGCCAGCAGGCCGAGTTCGAGCTCCAGCAGACCGAGATCACCGGCGAGCTGGGTCTGTCTCCGAGCTTCGCCGAGGAGGCTCCCGAGGCCAGCGGAGCGTCCGTCGCTCCCGCCACGATCAACCCGAGCTCGAGCACGAGCAGCGCCACCAAGAAGGCGACCAAGAAGAAGCGGCGGAAGAACCGCAACCCGCAGTAGCGGGAGTGTCGCCCGAACGAGAAGCCGAACGAGACGGAGGATTCGATGGCCACAGAACTTGCACAACCGATCACCAGGCCGGCCCAACCGGCCCCACCCGTGGTGCAGCCGCAGTCCGCGCGGCCCGATGCACGTCCTGTGGGCGAAATCCTCGTTGAGGCGGGCTACGTCACCGCGGAGAACCTGGCCGAGGCTCTGGCGGCGCAGCATCTGCAAGACGAGCGCGTCGGCGAGACGCTCGTGCGGCTCAAGCACGCGAGCGGATGGCAGGTCTGCCAGGCGCTGGCCAAGCAGTTCGGCATGCCGTGCATCGAGCAGATGAAGCACGATGACGTGGACGACGAACTCGTCGAGTCGCTCAGCATCAGCTACGCGCGAGAAAACATGCTCATCCCCGTCAAGCACGATGTGCAGATGGGGCTGCTGCATGTCCTGGCCGCCGACCCGCACCGGTTGCTCGACCTCGACGATCTCGCCCGCGTCTACGATGCGGAGATCGAGGTCACGCTGATGCCTGCGGCCGAGGTGGTCGAGCTCATCAACGCCGTCTACTCAAAGCGGGCCAAGGACGTCGACCTCGAGAAGAAGGATGAGGCGTTCGACGAGGAGGATGAAGACCTCCTGCATGCTTCGGCCGAAGACGCGCCGATCATTCGCTTCGTCAACAGCCTGATCTTCAACGCCAGTAAGGAGAAGGCCTCCGACATCCATATCGAGCCGGGAGACAAAGAGGTCACCGTGCGCAACCGGGTGGACGGCGTGCTGCACGAGGTGCGGCGTGCCCCCAAGGCGCACTTGCCCTCGATCATCGCGCGCGTGAAGATCATGTCGGGGCTGAACATCGCCGAGAAGCGGTTGCCGCAAGACGGCCGGATCCGGCGAAAGATCGCCGGCAAGGAGGTCGACATGCGCGTCGCAACCGCGCCGACCTCCAACGGCGAGCGGGTCACGATTCGTCTGCTCGACAAGAGCGCCATGGCCCTGAGCCTCGAGGTCATCGGGCTCGCCGCCGATCACCTGCATACGATCACCGAGACGATTCACCGTCCGCACGGCATCTTCCTGGTCACCGGCCCGACCGGTTCGGGCAAGACGACCACGCTGTACTCGGCCCTCTCTACGATCAACCGCCCCGATCTCAACATCCTCACCGTCGAGGACCCGGTCGAGTTTCAGCTGCCGGGCATCAGCCAGGTTCAGATCAACCCGAAGATCGATCTGACGTTCTCCAGCGGCCTGCGCTCATTCCTTCGCCACGACCCCGACGTCATCATGGTTGGCGAGATTCGGGACAAGGACACCGCCGAGATCGCGATTCAGGCGTCGCTCACCGGTCACTTCGTGCTCAGCACGATTCACACCAACGACGCCGCGACCGGGATTACCCGCCTCGTCGACATGGGCGTGCAGCCGTTCTTGGTCGCCTCATCGTTGGTGGCACTTCAGGCCCAGCGCCTGGTGCGACGGGTGTGTCCACATTGCTGCCACGCACACAAGCCGCTCGCCGATGAGCTGAAGAACCTCGGCGTCGATCCGGAGCGGTTCTTCGCCGGTGAAGGCGCAGGGGCGCTGAAGACTCCGGTCGCGGACCCCCAAGGCAACATCCTGCCGCTGCAGCCCATGAAGAACTACCGCCTGCCTCCGGTGGGTCATCTTTGGGAGGCAGTGGGTTGTGATGAGTGCAACGGGCAGGGCTACAGCGGTCGAACCGGCGTGTACGAGGTCCTCGACATCTCTGAGGACATTCGCCGCCTTGCGATCCGCAACGCAGATGCGTCCGAGATCAAAAAGTGCGCGGTCGCCAACGGCATGCGAACCCTTCGTGATGATGGTGCACACAAAGTCTTGTGCGGATCGACCACGCTCGACGAGGTCATGCGCGTCACTTCGGAGGAGGGCTGATCCATGCCGGCGTACGAGTACACGGGGCTGAACGCCAAGGGGAAGAACACCAAGGGAGTGGTGTCGGCCGATACGGTCGCCGCTCTCAAGGCGGCCCTGCGGCGCGATGGCGTGTTTCTGACGTCGGTCAAAGAAACCTCTGCGTCGGGCACCCCGTCCGCGGCGAAGGGCAGCTCGCGCGAGGTGGATCTCAGCCGCTTCGTCGACCGTGTCAGCCCCAAAATGGTGGCACAGACGACCCGTCTGCTCGGCACGCTGCTGGGCTCGGGCGTCACGCTGCCCGAGTCGCTCGCTGCGCTCACCGACCAGGTGGAGAGTCCGCGATTCACCGGCATCCTCTCCTCGATCTCCGAGAAGGTGAACCAGGGCAGCTCACTCGGCGACACGATGGCCGAGTACCCGAAGGTCTTCCC
This sequence comes from uncultured Nannocystaceae bacterium, assembly GCA_964352485.1. Taxonomy (GTDB): domain Bacteria; phylum Myxococcota_A; class Polyangia; order Nannocystales; family Nannocystaceae; genus CAJXVA01. The sequence goes on from CAYGTG010000112.1 coordinate 3,983, forward strand.
AAAGCTCTACACCAACATGATTCGCGCCGGCGAAGCCTCGGGCTCGCTCGAGACGGTGCTGTTCCGCTTGGCCGAGTTCATGGAGAAGGAGCTGGAGATTCGCTCCAAGGTGAACTCGGCGCTGTTCTACCCGGTGCTGCTGGGCTTCTTGGGCGTGGTGCTGGTCATCGTGTTGATGGTGGCCATCGTCCCCAAGCTGACAAACATGTTCGACAGCATGGCGGCCCAGCTCCCTTGGAACACGAGGCTGCTGATCTGGATGTCCGATACGCTCAGCTCGTATTGGTATCTGTTCGCGCTCGCGACGGCCTTCTCGGTTTGGGCGTTTCGCAAGTGGCGGTCCACCGAGGGCGGACGCTGGCGTGGTGATGCCATCATGCTGCAGGTCCCCGTCCTGGGAGACCTCCTGCGCAAGGTCGCAATCTCTCGGTTCTCTCGGACGCTCGAGACGTTGCTCGCCTCCGGTGTGCAGCTGCTCGAGGCGCTCGAGATCGTCAGCACCCTGTTGGGCAACGTGGTGCTCGAGGATGTGGTCGGTAAGGCCCGAGACAACATCCGAGAGGGGCAGGGCATCGCGCCCGCCCTCAAGCACAGCGGCCATTTCCCTCCGCTGGTCACCCACATGATCGCGGTGGGTGAGCGGTCTGGACAGCTCGAGCAGATGCTCGGTGACGTCGCCGATGCCTACGACCGAGAAACGAACACCACCATCGCCCGCTTCACCGCGATGCTCGAGCCTCTCATGATCGTCGTGATGGGACTCGGCGTCGGCTTTGTCGTGTTCTCCATCATGCGCACCATCATCATGATCACCGAAATGGCCGAGCAGACCTAAACGTGCGCCAGCCCCGCCACCGCACCATCGTTTTCAATCCGCAACCGGAAAGGTTCCTCCCATGAAGAAGCTACTCAGCCTCCAGCAACGCCTGCTCACCCGTCAGCTCTCCGTTCGCCTGTCGACCCGCCTCTCAGGGGGCACCGCCGCGAGCGCGCTGTCACGGCAACGCGGCATGACACTCATCGAGATCATGGTCGTGGTCGCGATCATCAGCCTCGTCATGGGCGGCGTGGGCCTGATGGCGTTCAACAGCTTCAAGCAAGCGCAGACCGACACGGCGGAGAAGGACGTTGTCCAGATTCAACAGGCGGTCGAGCTCTACATGACGCAGAAGCGCGGCAAGTGCCCCAAGACGCTGCAAGACCTCAAGGCCTCGGGCGTCGCCGCCAAGGTCTCCAAGGATCCTTGGGGCACAGACTACGAGATCAAGTGTCCGGGCGACAAGGCATCGGTCGACGTCATCTCGGCTGGCCCCGACAAAGAACTGGGGACCGAGGATGATGTGAACAACTACACCGACGAGGCCGACGATCCCGAAGAGGCCAAGTAGGGCGGCCGCGTCGAGCTCAGGAGACCAAGATGTCCAGAACCCGTCGTCACACACTGTCCCGCAGCCGCGGGATGACCATGATCGAGATTCTCGTCGTACTGGCGATCTTCTCGCTCATGGTGGCGATGGTCGTCGTCGGCTTCGGTACGACGCGGGCGGCGGAGGTCACCAGCACGGTGAACAACCTCAGCAATGTGATTCGCTATGGCTACGACCGGGCACGGGTCAACGGGACCTACCACCGGCTGTTGATCGACCTCGACAAGGGGACCTTCACCCTCCAAGAGGGGTCGGACCGGATGTACCTGCCCGCGACCGATCGCGACGGCAAGCTGGTCGAGTTCGATCCGGGCAAGGCCGAGGAGCAAGCCGAGCGAGACAAGCGCGCGGCCGATGCCTACAACCGTTCGATTCAGTCCGAGGTTCTCGGTGATGGCGAAGCAGAGGGCGGCAGCGGCGGAGCCTCGCCTGCGTACGACCCGTATCGAGCCCGCGAGAAGCTCGTGCCGCGACGCAAGCCGCCGCTGTTCGAGAGCTTTGACGAAGAGAACGCGGTCAGCGGCTTGGTCAAGCCCATCAAGCTCCCCGAAGGCGTCAAGGTCACCTATGTGCGGACCGCCGATGACGTCAATCCGATCACCGAAGGTGAAGCCAACCTGTTCTTCTTTCCGCGCGGCACGACGCAGGAGTGCCACATCCTCCTCGAAGACGACGAGGGCGACAACCGCTGGACGATCAAGGTGGCACCGCTGACGGGGCGGGTCACGATCGAAGAGGGCCACGAGGAACTCGAGGTCGACGAAGTCGCCGACGAAGAAGAAGACGAACTCGGCCGCAGCCGGTCCCGGCGGAGCTTCTAATCATCATGTCCACGCCCACCCCCAAACCAGACGCCAAGCCCCCAGCGCAGCCACCTGTGGCTCGGGGCGCCGCAGCACTGCGCGGCTACGGCAAGCCCGGCTTCACCCTGTTGGAGGTGCTGGTGGCGGTGGCGATTCTGTCGATCTCCCTGACCTCGCTGCTCACCTCCCAGATGAACGCGCTGCGGGCGACCCGGTACGCGCAGAGCATCACGGCGATGGCGTTTCTCGCCGAGTCGAAGCTCATCGACATCGAGTGGCAGATCAAGGAGTTCGAGGATGGCTGGGGAGACAACGACAAGGAGTTCGAGGGCGACTTCTCCGAAGAGGGCTGGCCCGAGGTCACCTACAAGTGCGTCGCCGACATGATCGAGATGCCGGACTATTCGGTCCTGCAGCGCTCGGCCGACGCCGCCGACAATGCTGAAACGCAGGAGTCGGGGATCGATACCCAAGATGTTGGTGAGCAGGCGTTCGACAGCCTCGGGATGGTGTGGCCCATCATCAAGGAGGCCATCGAGCGTGCGATCCGCAAGGCCCACTGCACGGTCTACTGGAAGGATGGCAACATCGAGCAGGACTTCCGTGTCGACACCTTCTGGACCGACCCTGCGGCGCTGACTCAGCTGCCAGCGCTGGGCGGCGAAGAAGGCGAGGAGGGCGATACTGAAGATGGCGAGGACGGCGACGGCAGTGCGCCCGGTGGCGGCGGTGGTGCCGGTGGCGGAGCGCCCGGTGGCCGGACCCCAGGTGGCGGCGGCGGTATCGGTGGTCCCGCGAACATTCCTAGCCGGGGCGGGGGTAAGTGATGAAGCGCCACTCCACCCGCTCCGATCGCGGCATGACCCTCATCGAGGTGCTGATCTCGTTCGCCGTACTCGGCATGATCATCGTCTCGGTCTGGAGCAGCTTCTCGGGCACGCTCAAGGGCATCGAGGTCACCGAGGCCATGCAGCAGCGGTATTCGATCGTCCGCAACGGCCTCGCCCGGATGACCTCCGAGCTGTCCATGGCGTACCTCTCGAAGAATCGTCCGCTGGACGACACGCGCCACTACACGCAGTTCGAGGGGCGCGACAACTTCGATACCGACAGCCTCACGTTCTCGGCGTTCTCCCACCTTCGCGTGCGCAAGGACGCCAACGAGAGCGACCAAACGGTGCTGCAGTACTTCATCGAGAAGGACCCCGAGGACAGCAGCCGTACACACCTGTACCGACGCGAGGCTCGGCGCCTCACCGGTGACCTGCCCGAGAACATGGAGCAGTTCTGGCCGGCATACATCGCGATCGAGGACGTGGTCACGTTCGACGTGAAGTACTGGGACACGGTGCAGATGGAGTGGAATGACGAGTGGCGCACGACCAAGGTCGACATGCAGCCCGACCGCCTTCCGACTCGCGTGAGAATTACGCTCGGCGTTCGAGACTTTGATGGCGAGGTCGTGACGTTCACGTCCCAAGCCGTCCTGATGATGCAAGAGGCGATCGACCTCGGGCAGCTGGTGGGGGGCGTGTGATGGAACGACTCGAACAGACCGTAGACAACGCGGAACGTCCCAAGCCCGTAGCCGTGGACGCCGAGCTCCCAGAGTCGTTGGCATCGGCCAAGGCCCCGGGCGCCGATGCGGTGCGTGGGCAGATGGGGATCGCCGTGCTCATGGTGCTGATCTGCTTGGCCATGCTGGTGCCGTTCACGGCCAGCTTCAACTATCAGTCTCGCGTCGATTGGCAGTCCGCGATCAACGTCCGCGACGAGGTCGCCGCGCGTCAGGTTCAGCGAGGCGCCATGCAGCTCTCGTTGCTGCTGTTCGAGATCCAGCGGATGGTCTTCAACCAAAAGCAATTCCGCGACTTCATGGGCAACTGGGACATCACCCAAGTCGCGCCCTACCTGATGTCGGTGTTCGGGACCGAAGATGGTGCTGAAGGCCTCGGCGCGTTGGCGGGGGTCGATACGTCCGCGTTTGGCGACCTCGCCATCGAGGGCGGCAGCTTCGAGTATCGGGTCTATGCCGAGAGCGGCAAGATCAACGTCAACTGCCTGGCCAAGCAGGCCAAGGCAGGCGCGCGGAACAACCCTGCGGGGCGCACGGTCGAGTCTCTCGAGGCCTTGATGCTCCCCACGATCTACAACCCGCTGTTCGAAGAAGAGAAAGCGGACGGCCAGTTCTACACGCGGACGCAGATCCTTCAGGCGATGGCCGACTACATCGATGACGACACCGAGGGCTTTGACCTGGTCAAGTTGCGCTCGACGTCGGGCTCGGAGCGCTATCGCTATAGCGAGCTGCACGACCCCTACCAGCCCCGCAACGGCCTCCTCGACAGCGTCGAAGAGCTTCACCTCGTCGAGGGGATTGACGACGACTGGATGGCGGCGTTTGGCCACGAACTCACGACCTACGGCGAGTGCAAGGTCAACATCAACTTCGCGAGCGCCGAGCAAATTGCGCTGGTGATCCGGCACTCGGTCGAGAACCAGTTCCGGGACAAAGTCGAGGGCGAGAACTTCCTGCTCAAGGTCATGCCGCTGGCCAACTACGTGGTCGAGTCCCGCGAGTTCTCGCTGTTCCAGGATCTCGACGGTTTCAAAGAGATGGTGAGCAAGCCGGACCAGTTCATCAGTCCGCTTGCGGCGCTCGGCGGCGACGTCGAGGACAACCAGAACCTTCCGCGCATCCCCGAGGGCATTCCGGTCAAGATCCGGCCGCCCCAAGGGGAGGACAGCGAAGAGGGCTCTGGCGGTCTGACCGAGGTCGCAACGGTCAAGCCCGAGCGCACCTACACCATCGAAGTGATCACTGAGGTCGGGGCCGTCACCAAACGCCTGACCGCTACCTACGACATGCAGTACGCGCGCTCGCAGACCCAGGGCAAGGGCGCATGGCTGTACATCCGAGAGGACTAAACCCAGCATGGCGCAGAAATTCGTCGGCATCGATCTAGGTACCCACCACATCAAGGTGGCGGTCGTTTCCGCAGGGATACGAGGGGTCCAGCTCGTCGATACGTTTGCCGAGCCGGTCGGGCCGTTGCCGCCCGCGATCGAGGGCGAGGAGCCCCCCGACCCGTTCGATCACCAGCTCCGCGGTCTGTTCGCGTCCCTGCGGGCGCGAGGTCTGCTCGGCGAAGCGGCCTCGGTCTGCTTGCCCTCTGGCGATGTCAGCTACCGGTTGCTCTCGTTTCCCTTCGACGACGAACGACGGATCGCGCAAACGGTCGGCTTCGAAGCCGAGGGGAAGTTCCCGCGACCGATCGAAGACCTGGTCTATGGCCACGTCGTGGTGCCCTCGAACGAAGCCGGTGGACGGGCGCTCGTGGCGGCCGCGCCCAAGGAGCGGGTCAACAAGATGCACGCGGTGTTTCAACGCACCGCCTCGGAGATCAAGGCCGTCACGACGTCGGCCATCGCGCTGGCGGCGGTCGGCAACGTCACCTTGCCGGTCGTCACGCCTCAGATGGCCGAAGAGGGCCGCGCGCCGTGCGTGCTGTACGTCGACCTGGGTCATAAGCACACGCAGTTTGTGGCAGTGGGCACCCAGGGCCCGCTCGCGATCCGCTCGACCCGGCGTGGCGGCCGTCAGCTGACGGCGGCGATTGCCCGCGCGTTCTCGATGGACACCGCGAGTGCTGAGGCGGCAAAACACACCGACGCTTTCCTGCCGCATCGCGGCATGACGGGTCTATCGGAGGCCCAGCTGCAGTCGGGGAACCTCGTCGCGAAGGCGTTCGAGCCGATCTTGCGCGAGCTCGAGCACACGCGAATTTGGCTGCGCTCGACCTACCACCTCGAGATTTCTCAGGTCGTGTTGCTCGGCGGCGGAGCGAATCTTTCCGGGGTCGGGGAGTACGTCACGGAACAGACCGGGCTGCCGATCTCCGAGTTCAAGCCCAACGCACCCGGGCTGAAGATCGGCACCGCAGGCGCGGGCGAGCTCGGTGAGTTCGCGGCAGCGCTCGGGGCAGCGTACGGCGCGGCACGGCGCCCACTGCTGCAGCTGCGAGATGCCGCTGGAGGCGTTGTCGAAGGAGGCTGGGTTCAAGAGAAAATGATCGGCCTTGTCGCCATCGGTGTCGCGGTGATGGCGTTTGGTGCCTTGGACACGATCGCGCGAGTCAAGGCCGCCGATGCCCAGCTGCTGGCCTACGAGGATGAACTCGCAGCGGCCACCGAGGCGGCGTTCGGGAACGCGGTCGGGGTGAGCGAGGTCAAAGTGGTTCTCGATGGCGCTGAAGGAGCCGACCTGACCAGCCTCGTCCCCGAGCGGGGGGCACTCGAGACCCTTGCGCTGATCGTCGATGCGGCCACCCCGAGCGACATCGAGGACAAGCCGCCGCCAGTGCCGGTCCCACCGCCGGGAACCGACCCAGGTCTGCTTCCGGGTGGATTCGGTGCCCCCGATGGGATGGTTTTGGGCCCTGACGGGCAGCCGCTGATCGGACCCGACGGACAGCCGCTCGACCCCGCCTTGGCCGAGCCCAAACCGATCGGGCCGATCCCTGCTGACGCGGGAATCGTCTTGGTGGACGACCTCTCGCTTTCTCTGGTCGACATTCGCCAGCTCAAGGTCGAGATCAAGGCCGGCGCGAACACGTCGTCCGCGCAGGACCGACTCGCCGCGAAGCTGGCCGGGCTGGGATGTATCTCCAACGTCTCCAAGGGCAAGGTCCGAGGTGAGGCGCGCAAGACGTTCCAGATGGAGATGGACAACAAGTGCTTCTTCAAGAAGGCCGAGGCCGAGGAAGAACCCGACGAAGAACCAGAGGACGAAGTCGAGGCCGAAGCTGAGGCCGAAGCTGAGGCCGACGCGGACGAGGGGGAGGAGTAGACGATGGCAAACGCAGTCGCACCCAAGGCCGGGTTCCTCTCCAGCCTCTCACCGCGTGAGCGCACGTTGGTGATGGCGCTGGTGCTCACGTTCTTCGTGATGGGCACCCTCCTGCTGTTTTACCTGCGCGCTCAGACTCTCCGGGAGACGGACGCTGCTGTCGAGGCGCACAAGGTGGCGCTGCAGTCGGTCTATACCCGAGGTGCGGTCTACAAGGATCGGCTCGAATCCAAGAAGAAGCGGGAGAAGAACATCCCGAGCACGTCGGTCCAGTTCTTGACCTTGGTCGAGGCTGCGCAGACTGGGGTCGAAGGCGTGACCGTCTCCGACCAGGAGGAGGTCACGCCGCAGACGCTCGAGGGCAACCTCATCAAGCGCTCGTTCAAGTTCAAGCTCCGCAGCGTGACGCTGGAGCAGGCGATGAAGTTCTTAACCGCGCTCGAGAGCGAGCCAGGCAGGATCATTCTCACCGAGCAGCTTGCGGTGCGCTCGCCGTCCTCCGCCGAGGACCGCCTCAACCTGGACGTCGTCATCTCCACCTGGGAGCGCGAGGCCGAAGTCGAAGTCGAAGACGAGGAAGAGGAGGAGTAGCCGATGGACCTCTCGATTACACGTGGTGAGATTCCGGTCGATGCTCCGACCGTCAGCCGGAACCGAAACTGGGGTCGCACGCTCCGGCGCGTCGTTGGCTGGGGCGCGCTGGGCATGTTCTTCTTCCTGCTCTTCGCCTGGATTGCGCTGCCGACCAGGGCGATCGCATGGCGCATCAGTCACGAGGCCAAGAAGGCCGGCTACGTCGTGGAGATCGAGGACATCTCGGTCATGCCGTGGGGTTCGGCGACCCTTGAGAACGTCACCTGGACGTTCGAGCCAAGCCGCCCCGACTCGCCTCCGCAGCAGTACTTCATGGAGGAGGTCGACATCTCCATCGGCCTGCTGGCTCTGCTTGGCGGAACGGTGGATGTCGAGGTGGACACCGAGCGCGAGGACGGGACGATCCTGGGCCGCTACGTCCAGGGCTCGAGCGAGACGACCGTCGAGATCGACATCGACGGACTGCCGCTGTACGACGTACCGAAGGCTGCCCAGGCGCTCAATGTTCCGCTGTACGGCCTGCTCAACGTCAAGGCGAACATCACGGCGCCCGACGGGAAGTTTGCCAAGGCCGAAGGCAAGATCACGCTGGCCTGCTCGGCGTGCCAAGCCGGGGACGGGGAATCCAAGCTCTACGTGCCCGGCGGCAGCAAGGCCCTGCGCGACGGCATCACGCTCCCGGTGATCGACTTCGGCACGCTGACCGGCGAGCTCATCGTCACCAAAGGTGTCGCGACGATCGAGGAGCCGATTGCGACGGAGAGCGAAGACATGATCATGTCGCTCACGGGCAAGCTCAAGCTCAAGGACCCGTTTCAGAAATCTCGCTTCAGCATGCTGATGAAGCTCGAGCTGACAGAGAAATTCCTCAACAACGCGGAGCGTCTGGCGTTCATCTACCGCGGCGCCAGTGCGAACGCAAAGCTCGACCCGCCCGAACGCGGGCTCGGTTTCAAGCTGGGGGGGCCGGTCTCCAAGCCCCAGTTTCGGGGCGTCAAGAGCAAGTCGACCGCCGACACGTTGGCGGAGCGTCGCAAGAAGCGCCGGGACCGTGACCGAAAGCGCGCGGAGCGTCGAGCCAAGCGTGGCAAGAAGACCAAGCCGACCTCGACGAAGAAGGACGACGAGAAGGACGACGAGAAGAAGGACGAGAAGAAGGACGACGAGAAGGACGACGAGCGTCCAAGCCTCAACATCGCGCCGCTCGACGACGAGCCGAGCTCCGACGAACCACGTCCTTCATTGCCCCCGGCCGAAGACGACGATGTTGAGGTGTTCGATCCGAACGATGGCGGGCGGGACGAGCCCACCAACGATCAGCCTTCGGACGACGACCGCTACGGCCAGCAAGACGACGACCAGCAAGACGACGGCCAGCAAGACGCCGACGGCCAGCAAGACGACGGCCAGCAGGACGACGGCCAGCAGGACGACGGCCAGCACGACGACGGCCAGCAGGCCGCCGCCCAGCAGGACGACGCCCAGCA